>NZ_JBHNYP010000001.1:0-168073 GCF_054960655.1 Micrococcus sp. PSi08
CCCCCCCCCCCCCCCGCCCCCCCCCGCCCCGGGGGGGGGGGGGGGCCGCCCCCGCCGTCGTGGTGGGGGAGTGCGGACGGGCCCGCAGGCGCCCCGGGGCTCCCGGCTCAGATGTCCAGGGAGGAGGCCCGGAACGTGTCGCACTGACGGATGTCCGGCTCCTGCTGGGAGCTCTGGTAGCCGCGCATGAACCAGGCCATGCGCTGCTCGGAGGTGCCGTGCGTGAACGCCTCGGGGTTCACCCGGCCGGTGTGGGTGGACTGGATGCGGTCATCGCCCACGGCGGAGGCCGCGTCGATGGCCTGGCGCAGCTGGTCCTGCGAGATCGGCTTCAGGAACGGCGCGCCGGACTCGGGGTCCACGGTGGAAGCGGCGTGCCCGGCCCACATGCCGGCGAAGCAGTCGGCCTGCAGCTCCGCGCGCACGGCGCCGGAGGTGGGGCCGGTGGTCCCGTCCTTGGAGTGCTGCAGGTAGCCGGTGACCTGCTGGACGTGGTGGCCGTACTCGTGCGCCACGATGTACTCCTCCGCCAGCGGCCCGCCCTCGGCGCCGAAGTCGGTCTGCAGCGTCTCGAAGAACGCGGTGTCGAAGTACATGGACTCGTCCGCCGGGCAGTAGAACGGGCCCGTGGCCGAGGAGGCGCTGCCGCAGCCGGTGCTCACGCCGCCCCGGAACAGGGTGAGCTGCGGCTGGCGCCACTGGATGTCCGAGAACTGGGCGAGGTACTCGCCCCAGAACTCGTCCGCGGCCTCGGTGGTCGCGATGACGCGGCAGTCCGTGTTCTGGTTGGCGTCCGCACCGCTGGCGCACGCCTCGTCCGAGATGGGCTGGCCCTGGCCGCCCGAGCCCGTCTGCTGCTGGTACTGGCTCTGTCCGGCGGATCCGCCGCCCGTGTCGATGCCGAGCTGCTCGGCCAGCCCGGGCGCGAAGATCGCGAGCAGCAACGCGAGCAGGCCGCCGCCACCGCCGATGGCGATGCCCCGGCCCCCCAGCCCGCCGCCACCGCCCGATCGGGCCCGGCCGGCGTCGATCTGCACGTTCTCGTTGAAGCTCATGGGGCCAGAGTGTAGACGGACTAGACTGGCCCGGCACCGCACTGGCCCCCGCCCGTCGGGATCGGCCGGGCCCCGCCGGTGCACCCCTGTTCTTCCCTCGACCCCTGGAGTCTGACACCCCCATGCTGACCGTCACCGATGTCGAACTGCGCGTGGGCGCCCGTCTCCTCATGGACGAGGTGAACTTCCGCGTGGACAAGGGGGACAAGGTCGGCCTCGTGGGGCGCAACGGCGCCGGCAAGACGACGCTGACCAAGGTCCTGGCCGGCGGCGGGCAGCCCACGGCGGGCACCGTGACCCGGACCGGGCGCATCGGCTATCTGCCCCAGGACCCCAAGGTCGAGGACATGGACCAGTCCGGCCGAGACCGCATCCTCTCCGCCCGCGACCTGGACCAGACCATCCGGCGCATGCGCGAGGCCGAGGCCGGGATGGCCGCCGTCGACGACGCCGAGCGGGAGCGGGCGATGAACCGCTACTCCCGTCTGGAGGCGGAGTTCGAGGCCCGCGGCGGCTACGCGGCCGAGTCCGAGGCCGCCCGGATCACGTCCAACCTCGGCCTGCCGGACCGCGTCCTGGACCAGCCGCTGCACACCCTCTCCGGCGGCCAGCGCCGCCGCGTGGAGCTCGCCCGCATCCTCTTCTCCGACGCGGACATCCTGCTGCTGGACGAGCCCACCAACCACCTCGACCACGACTCGATCGTGTGGCTGCGCGACTACCTGAAGACCTACTCCGGCGGCCTCCTGATGATCTCGCACGACGTCGAGCTCATGGAGATGACCGTGAACAAGGTCCTCTACCTGGACGCGAACCGGCAGACCATGGACGTCTACAACATGACGTGGAAGAACTACCTCGCCCAGCGCCAGCAGGACGAGGCGCGCCGCCGCCGGGAGTTCGCCAACGCGGAGAAGAAGGCCTCGGCCCTCATGGCCCAGGCCGAGAAGATGCGTGCCAAGGCGACCAAGGCCACCGCCGCGCAGAACATGATCAAGCGCGCCGAGCGGCTCATGCGCGGCGTCGAGGGCGAGCGCGCGGTCGATCGCGTGGCCGCGATCCGCTTCCCCACCCCGCAGGCCTCCGGCAAGACGCCGCTGCGCGCCGAGAACCTCTCCAAGTCCTACGGCTCGCTCGAGATCTTCACGGGAGTGGACCTGGCGATCGACCGGGGCGCGCGCGTGGTCATCCTGGGCTACAACGGCGCCGGCAAGACGACGCTGCTGCGCATGCTCGCCGGGGAGGAGACCCCGGACACCGGGGAGGTGCAGGCGGGCCACGGGCTCAAGCTGGGCTACTTCGCCCAGGAGCACGACACCCTGGACCAGGACGCGTCCGTCCTGGACAACATGCGCCACGCCGCCCCGCAGCTCGGCGACACCCAGGCGCGCACGCTGCTCGGCTCGTTCCTCTTCCAGGGCGACGACGTCGACAAGCCCGCCCGCGTCCTCTCCGGCGGCGAGAAGACCCGCCTGGCGCTGGCCACGCTCGTGGCCTCGAGCGCGAACGTGCTGCTGCTGGACGAGCCCACGAACAACCTCGACCCCGCCAGCCGTGAGGAGATCCTCCACGCGCTGCGCCAGTACGAGGGCGCCGTGGTGCTCGTGACCCACGACGAGGGCGCCGTCGAGGCGCTCGACCCCGAGCGCGTGGTGCTGCTGCCGGACGGGGTCGAGGACCTCTGGAACGACGACTACAGGGACCTCATCACCCTCGCCTGAGTCCGCGGGCCGCCGAGGCGGAGGGCGGGCTCAGTCGAAGAGCGCGTCCTCGGCCTCCTCGTCCGTGAGCCGCCCGTCGCGCCGCCGGACCGGCTTGGCGCGGGGGACCCGGTGAGCGGAGAGCAGCCCGTCGTCCGCGGCGTCGTCGAGGGCGTCGGCCCGGTCGTTGCGGGCGCGCATCCACGCGGAGTACCCCCACACCCCGAAGCCCATGGCCGCGAACAGGTACCACTGGATCGCGTAGGACAGGTGCGGGCCCTCGTCGAGGGTGGGCTCGACGAGCTTCTGCGGCATCGGCTCCACCGCCGGGTCCTCCGTGACCATGATCCCGTAGGCAGTTCCGGCCACGGGCCCGCCCACGGTGTCGGCGATCTCGGCGAGGTCGATCGAGGGCACCTGACCGTCCGGGGCGTCGCGGTCCAGGGCCGGCTCCCCGGGCTTGACCCGCACCACGACCTCGGCGTGGCCGGCGGGCGGGGCCGGCACGGCGTCCGGCTGACCCGGACTGTTGCCCACCGGGAGCCAGCCGCGGTCCACCACGACGACGGGGCCCTCGTCCGTCCGGAACGGCACGAGCACCTCGTAGCCGGGCTGGCCGGCCCGGGGGCGGTTGCGGACGATGAGCGTCTCGTCGACGAGGTACTCGCCGGTCAGTGTCACGGGCGTCCACTCGTCGTCGGTCTGGAACGCGGTGAACAGCCGGGAGGCCTCGGCGAACGGAACCGGGTCGTCGTCGTAGTTCTCCAGGACGCGGTTGACGCGGTGCTGGACCTCCACGCGGCGGTCCCACTGCCACTGCGCGAGCGCATGGCACAGGAACGCGAAGAGGACGCACACCACGAAGCCGAGGATCCACGGGCCGGTGGCGAGGAAGCCGAAGCGCAGGGCAGGAAGGCGTTCGGCGTCGCGGGCGGTCGGGTCCGTCATGGGGGCGGGGGTGCTCATGGGCGCGGGGGCTCCTGCGGGGTCTCGGGCGTGTCGACCTCGGGCGCCTGCGTGGCGGCCGGATCGAGCGGGCGGGAGCGCCGCAGGAAGCCGCGGGCGCTCAGGAAGTCGTCCAGGAAGGGCCGATGGTCCGTGCAGGCCAGCCAGGTCTTCACGCGGTCCGGGGCGTGGACGCGCGGGTTGTTCCACTCCAGGGCCCAGGCGGCCTCCGCGGTGCAGCCACGACGCGAGCAGACCGGCCGCTCGGGCCCGTCCACGGCGGCGTGCGGGGATCGGGCAGTGGAGGCACCGGCGGCGGGGTCAAGGCGGCCGGACGCGAGGGCGCCCAGCAGGTCCATGCCCGGCTCACCCGGGACCGCGCCGATCACGCGCCGCCCCGTCCGGGCAGGCCGGGACCGCCGGCGGACGAGGACCCTCGGCCCAGCGCCCGTGGCGCACGGTCGCGCGGGTCGTCCACGAGGTCGCCGGTGAGCACGACCGGCTCGGGCGCCGCCGCGTCGTCGGGGCGGGGGGTCAGGGCCGGTCCCTGGGCGGGCACGGCGCGCAGGGTGCCGGCCTGCTGCGGGCCGGTGTTGTTCACGCGCACGACGGCGACGTAGGGCAGCACGACCGCGCCGAGGATGAACCCGAGCTGCCACCAGCCGTGGGTGAAGAGCGCGGCGACGAAGCAGGCGGTGCGGACCAGCATCTGGACCAGGTAGACCCTCATGCGCGCCTCCCGGTCCGCGCTGCGGCCGGCGGCGGCGGTGGTGACCCCCTGGACCTCCGGTGTCGCCCCGCGCCCGGCGTGGGCGGGACGGCCGGCTCGGGAGCCGGCGGCGGAGCTGGTCATGGCGCATCCTCCTGGCACGTCGCGCCCTGCGGGGCCCCCGCGCGGCCGCGGACGTAGAGTGGTGGTTCACATGCCGGCGCGCCCGCCGTCGGCGGCGTCCCGCAGGACGGCGTCGACGGCGCCGCGCCGGTGCTCCAGTCTAGTCCCGTCCCGTCCGGAAGGTGTTCCCATGGCCGATCAGACCACCACGCCCGCAGCGGACGCGCAGGCCGCCGGCCGCAGCGTCCTCGTCACGGGGGGCAACCGCGGCATCGGCCTGGCCATCGCCCGGGCGTTCGCCGCGAACGGCGACCGCGTGGCCATCACCTCCCGCTCGGGGGAGGGGCCGGAGGGGGTCCTCGCGGTCCGGGCCGACGTGACGGACGCGGCCTCCGTGGACGCGGCCTTCCGCGAGGTCGAGCAGGCCCACGGCCCGGTCGAGGTGCTCGTGGCCAACGCCGGGATCACCCACGACCAGCTGCTGCTGCGCATGTCCGAGGATGACTTCACCTCGGTGATCGACACGAACCTCACCGGCGCCTTCCGCGTAGTGCAGCGCGCCACCAAGGGCATGATGCGCCTGAAGCGCGGCCGCATCGTCCTGATCTCCTCCGTGGTGGGCCTGCTCGGCTCGCCCGGCCAGGTCAACTACGCCGCCTCCAAGTCCGGCCTCGTCGGGATGGCCCGCTCGATCACGCGCGAGCTCGGCGCGCGCGGCGTGACCGCGAACGTCGTGGCCCCCGGCTACATCGACACCGAGATGACGCAGTCCCTCGACGACGAGCTCAAGGCCCAGTACAAGACGTCCATCCCGGCCGGCCGCTTCGCCGCCCCGGAGGAGGTGGCCGGCGTCGTGCGCTGGCTGGCCTCGGACGAGGCCGCGTACATCTCCGGGGCCGTGATCCCCGTGGACGGCGGCCTGGGCATGGGCCACTGACGACCACCGACCGCTGAGCAGACAGGAAGCACAGAACATGACCGAGCAGGACCTGGCCGGACGCGGCGTCGTCGTCACCGGCTCCTCCCGCGGCATCGGAGCCGCCACCGCCGAGCTGCTGGCCGCCCGCGGCGCGGGCGTCGTGGTGAACTACCGCCAGAAGGCGCCGCGCGCGAACAAGGTGGTGCAGAAGATCGAGGAGGCCGGCGGCCGCGCCGTGGCCGTGGGCGGCGACGTGACCGTCGCCGAGGACCGGGCCGCGCTGCTGGACGCCGCCGTGGAGCACTTCGGCTCACTCGACGTGCTCGTGCTCAACGCCTCGGGCGGCATGGAGTCCCAGTTCGGCGAGGACTACGCCCTGAAGCTCAACCGTGACGCCCAGGCCGCGCTGGCCGACGCCGCGCTGGAGCGCATGGGCGCCGGCGGGCAGATCGTGTTCGTGACCTCCCACCAGGCGCACTTCATCGACGAGGTCGCCACCATGGACTCCTACGAGCCCGTGGCCCGCTCCAAGCGCGCCGGCGAGGACGCGCTGCGCGAGCGCATCCCCGCGTTCACGGAGAAGGGCGTGGGCTTTGTGGTGGTCTCCGGCGACATGATCGAGGGCACCATCACCGCCACCCTGCTCAATCGCGCCGAGCCCGGTGCCATCGAGGCCCGCCGCGAGGCCGCCGGCAAGCTCTACTCCGTGGAGGAGTTCGCCGCCGAGATCGCCTCCCTCGTGGGCCGCGACGACCTCGAGGTCGGCCACACCGAGCTCGTGGGCGGCGCCGAGGACTTCCTCGGACAGGACTGAACCGCACCACACCCCTGACGACGAGGGCCGGATCCGTGGGATCCGGCCCTCGTGATATCCGGGCGCGGGCGCCTCAGAGACCGAGGAGCCACCGCAGGGGGGTGAAGGAGGGCACGTCGACGACGACGTCCGCGTGCTCCCGGAGGATCGGCTTCGCGCACAGAGCCACGCCGCAGCCGGCCGCCTCGAGCAGATCGATGTCGTTGGCGCCGTCGCCCACGCCGACGGCCTGCTCGGGGGCGAGCCCCGCGTCCTCGGCCCAGGCGCGCAGCATGGCGGCCTTCGCCGCGCGGTCCACGACGTCGCCGAGCACCTTCCCGGTCAGGTGCCCGTCCCGCACCTCGAGCTCGTTGGCGCAGTAGGCGTGCACGCCCCACGCCTCGGCCAGCGGGGCGAGCACCTGGGTGAAGCCGCCGGAGACCGCGCACACCCGGCCGCCGGCCGCGGTGACGGCCTCGATCAGCGCGAGGGCTCCGTCGGTGGGCCGGATGGCCCGCACCACGTCCGCCACGACGCCCACGGGCAGCCCCGCGAGCGCCTCGACGCGCGCATGCAGCGAGGCGGCGAAGTCGAGCTCACCGCGCATCGCCCGCTCCGTCACCTCGGCGACCTCGGCCTCGCGGCCGGCGTGGGCGGCGAGCAGCTCGATGACCTCCTGCCGGATCAGCGTGGAGTCCACGTCCGTCACCACGAGGGGCGCCGGTGCGGCGGCGACCGTCGCCGGCACCGTGAGCACGTCCCACCCGGAGCCCGGCTCCGGGGCCGCCGCCCACTCGTCCGCGGCGAAGCGCCAGCCCCGCAGGCCGTCGTCGGCGAGCCGTTCGGCGTTCTCCGGCACGCCGGCCGGGGGCGCGTCCGTGAGGAGGAGGGCGGGGTCGGCGGTGAGGACGAGGCGGCGCACGGTGCTCATGCGCGGCATCCTAGGCGGGGGTGCGGGCGCGGCCGGGCGTGCGTCGCATCGGCGACGCGCCGGCCGGCCGGACTAGGCTGGCCCCCATGACCACCCCCGCGCCTCCCGACGACTGGTTCCTCCCGGATGAGGACGCCGTGCTGCAGCTGCGCCGCGTGCGCGTGCGCCGCGGCGCCACCGACATCCTCGGCCCCCTGGACTGGACGGTCCGCGCGGGGCAACGGTGGATCGTGATGGGCCCGAACGGCGCCGGCAAGTCGACGCTGCTCCAGCTGGCCGCGGCCCGCCTGCACCCGACCGCCGGCGACGTCGGCGTGCTGGACGAGGTGCTCGGCGCCGTCGACGTGTTCGAGCTGCGCCCGCGCATCGGCCTGTCCTCCGCCCAGCTCGCCGCCCAGGTGCCCGCGAACGAGACCGTGCAGGACGCCGTCGTCACCGCCGCCTACGGGATCACCGGCACGTGGCGCGAGCGGTACGAGACGGAGGATCGCGCCCGCGCCCTCGGCCTCGTCGCGACCTGGGGGCTCTCCCGCCTCGCGCACCGCGCGTTCGGCACCCTCTCCGACGGTGAGCGCAAGCGCGTGCTCATCGCCCGCGCCCTGATGACCGACCCCGAGCTGCTCCTGCTGGACGAGCCCGCCGCAGGCCTGGACCTCGCCGGGCGGGAGGACCTCGTGCGCCAGCTGACGGCGCTCGCCACGGACGAGGACGCGCCCGCGCTGATCCTCGTCACGCACCACCTCGAGGAGGTGCCCCCGGGCTTCACCCATGCGCTGCTGCTGCGGGACGGCGG
Organism: Micrococcus sp. PSi08; assembly: GCF_054960655.1. Taxonomy (NCBI): domain Bacteria; kingdom Bacillati; phylum Actinomycetota; class Actinomycetes; order Micrococcales; family Micrococcaceae; genus Micrococcus; species Micrococcus sp. PSi08. The sequence goes on from NZ_JBHNYP010000001.1 coordinate 7,969, forward strand.
CGTCGTGGCGGCCGGGCCCATCGAGTCGACGCTCACCGAGGAGCACCTCTCCGCGGCATTCGGCACGGACCTGAAGGTGACCCGCACCGGCGGTCGGTACACCGCCGTGGCCCGGTGACGGGGCTGCTGACCGCGCAGCTGCTGGGCATGGACCTGTGGCAGGTCCTGCTCGTGCTGGTCGCGGGGTTCTGGGCCGGCACGATCAACTCCGTGATCGGCTCGGGCACGCTCGTCACCTTCCCCACGCTCGTGGCGGTCGGCTTCCCGCCCGTGACGGCGCAGGTCTCCAACGCGATGGGCCTGGTGGCCTCGGGCTTCTCCGGCACGTACGGCTACCGTCGCGAGCTGGCCCAGTCCCGGGTGCTCCTGCCGAAGCTGACCGTCGCGTCCCTGCTCGGCGCGATCATCGGCGCCGCCCTGCTCACCACGCTGCCCCCGGCCGTGTTCGGCTACGTCGCGCCGGTGCTGCTCGTGGTGGCCCTGACGGTTGTCGTCCTGCAGCCGCGCATCCAGCGGTGGGTCCGGCGTCGGGCGGAGGACCAGGGGCCGACCCCCGGCGCGGACTCTCCCGTGCCGGTGGGCCCCGTGACCCCGACGCTCTGGATGCTCGTGTTCCTGACCGGCATCTACGGCGGCTACTTCGTGGCCGCCCAGGGTGTCATGCTCATGGCGATCTTCGGCGTGCTGCTGGTGGGCGGCACCCTCGTGCACGCCAACGCGGTGAAGACGTGGCTGTCGCTGGTGGTCAACCTCACCGCCGCCGCGTTCTACCTGGTCTTCGCCTTTGACCGCATCGACTGGCGGGCCGTCCTGTTGATCGCGCTCTCCTCGCTCGTAGGTGGGCTCGTGGGCGCGCGGATCGGCCGGCGCATCTCACCGACGGCCCTGCGCGTCACCATCGTGATCGTGGGCCTGGTCGGGCTGGTGGTCATGGTGATGCGGCAGGTCTCGGGTGGGTGAGGGCGGGACCCGCGAGGTGCGCCTGGAACGCATCGATGACCTCGCCGACCCCCGCCTGGCCCCCTACACGACCATGACGGACGCGGCCCTGCGCCGTCGCGTCGACGCGGAGCACGGCGTCTTCCTCGCCGAGTCCTCCCAGGTGGTCCGTCGCGCGCTGGACGCCGGACACACCCCGCGCTCCTTCCTGCTGGGGGACCGCTACCGCGGGTCCTTCGCGGACGTGCTCGCCGCCCATCCGGACGTCCCGGTCTTCACCGGACCCGACGACGTGCTCGAGGCCCTCACCGGCTTCCACCTGCACCGCGGCGCCCTGGCCGCGATGGACCGCCCCGCACCCCGGCCGCTCGCCGACGTCCTCGCGGGCGCCCGGCGCGTGCTCATCGCCGAGGACGTCGTGGACCACACGAACCTGGGTGCCGTGGTGCGCTCCGCCGTCGCCCTCGGCTGGGACGCGCTGCTGCTCACCCCGCAGGCCGCCGACCCGCTGTACCGGCGCGCCATCCGCGTCTCGATGGGCACGGTGTTCCGCCTGCCGTGGGCGCGCCTGCCCGGCCCGGTCGCCGCGTCGCTGCCCGCGCTGCGGGCGGCCGGGTTCGCGGTGGCCGCCCTCGAGGTGACGGACCGCGCCGTGGGCCTGGACTCGCCGGAGATCGAGCCGCTGCGGACCGCCGAGCGCCTGGCCCTCGTCCTCGGCCAGGAGGGGCCGGGGGTCCGGCCCGAGACCCTCGCCCAGACCGACGCCGACGTCGTCATCCCCATGCCCGACGGCGTCGACTCACTGAACGTGGCCGCGGCCGCGGCGGTCGCGCTGTGGGAGCTGCGCGCACGCTGACCGGCCCGGGTGCGGTAGAGTGGGCGGCTGGCCCGCCGTCCGGCGGACCCCCTGACCACACCTCTCGCGCCCCTGGTCCCAATCAGGCGGCTGAAACGAAGGATGCACCATGAAGTCTGAGATCCACCCGGATTACCGCTACGTCATCTTCAACGACCTCGCCTCCGGTGAGAAGATCCTCACCCGCAGCACCGCGAACTCCGAGAAGACCGCGGAGTGGACCGATGGCAACACCTACCCGGTGATCGACGTCGAGATCTCGGCCGCCTCGCACCCGTTCTACACGGGCAAGCAGCGCATCATGGACACCGCCGGCCGCGTCGAGCGCTTCAACGCCCGCTTCAAGGGCTTCGGCGGCAAGAAGTGACCGCGGCGGCCTGAGCCGCGCGCCCACCACGACGACGGGCCCCGCGCCCCCGGAGCGATCCGGGCGGTGCGGGGCCCGTCGCGTCGCCCGTAGGCTGGCGGGCATGACGACTCTCCACGGTGAATACAAGGTGATCGGCGGCAAGCTGGTCGCGGCGGACCTGAGCCTCGCGGACGGCCGGATCGCGACCGCCAGCATCAACGGTGACTTCTTCCTCGAGCCGGACGAGGCGCTCGAGGACCTCAACGCGGCGGTGACCGGGCTGTCCGCGGACGCCGAGCATCGCGTCATCCGGGAGGCCGTCGAGCGGGGTCTGCGACCCGAGGCCGAGCTGTTCGGCGTGGACGCCTTCGCGGTCGCCTCGGCCGTGCGTCGCGCCCTCGGCAAGGCGACCACGTGGGAGGACCACGAGTGGGAGGTCATCGGGCCGGAGCCGATGCCGATCGCGCTGACCTTGGCCCTGGACGAGGTGCTCACCCGACAGGTGGCCGAGGGACGTCGCAAGCCGACCATGCGCCTGTGGCAGTGGAACGAGCCGGCCGTGGTGATCGGCGCCTTCCAGTCGCTGGCCAACGAGGTGGACCCCGAGGGGGCGCGGCGGCACGGCATCAACGTGGTGCGGCGGATCTCCGGCGGCGGCGCGATGTTCATGGAGGCGGACAACTGCGTGACGTACTCGATGCACGTGCCGTCGTCGCTGGTCGACGGGCTGGAGACGGCGGAGACCTACCCGTTCCTGGACGAGTGGACCATGGACGCGCTCGCCCGACTCGGCGTGCAGGCGTTCTACCAGCCGCTCAACGACATCGCCACGGACCAGGGGAAGATCGGCGGCGCCGCGCAGAAGCGGGTGGGCACGGCCGGACTGCTGCACCACGTGACGATGAGCTACGACATCGACGCGGACAAGATGCTCGAGGTGCTGCGCATCGGCCGGGAGAAGCTGCGCGGCAAGGGGGTGGCCTCGGCGAAGAAGCGGGTGGACCCGCTCCGCCGCCGGACCGGCGTCTCCCGCGCCAAGATCTGGGAGACCATGATGACCACCTTCCAGGAGCGCTACGGCGCCCGCCGCGTCGAGCTGGACGAGGCCACCCGCGAGGAGGCCGAGCAGCTGGCCCGCACCAAGTTCACGACCCCGGAGTGGACGGCGCGGGTGCCCTGAGCCACCTGACGGCGTCCCGGCACCGTCCGGCACGCTTCCGTCCGGGGGCGGTTTGCGGTGGTATTCGACGTGAATACCGCCCGAAACCGCCCCCGACGCGTCGAGGTGTGGCGGGGCGGCTCTGTCAGGATCGGACCATGACCCCCGACGACGACGCCCCCGTCCGCCTGATCGCCCGCTCCGACGCCCCGCGGCGCCCACGGTCGACCGTGGACGTCCACTGCGCCCTCGAGCTGGAGCTCGCCTCCGGCCGCCGCGTGCCTCTGCTCACGGACCGCGGCTGGAGCGCGGACGGCACGTGGGACCTCGTCACGGTCCGCGACCTCGACGAGGCCGCCGCCACGGTGACCGGGCCGGACGAGCCGGGCGGCGGCCGCACGCCTGCCCAGGAGGAGACGCGACACTGGGACGCGCTGGCAGCGGTCGCGGCCGAGGCCGGGGTGCCGGTGGGGGCCGCAACGTTGCGCGAGCTGCCGCTGGTGGGGGAGACCTCGCCCGAGCTGGCCGCCCTCGTGGACCGGGCGCACCGCGAGGCCCGCGCCCTGAACCGGCTGCTCGGCGTCCACCCGCTGGCCCTCGGCACGCTCGCGCCGGCCGACGTGCTGGGCGCCGACGCGACCGCCGCGCTGCGGACCGGACTGGCCGCGGGACTCGGCGTCGCGCCGACGGCGTGGGAGGACCCGGGCGTCGTGCTCGCGCCCGCCGCGGACGCCGACCCGGAGCTGCTGCACGTGGTCCTGCTCCACACGACCGCGGTGGTCGCCGGGCCACCCGCACTCGTGGCCCGCCTCGCGGACGCCGACGTCTCCGACCTGCTCGACGACGCCTCCCTCGGCGCGCACCTGCGCGGCCCGGTGGAGGACGTGTCGGCGGCCTGGCTCCACGCGGCCGACCGGCAGGCGCTGTCTCTCGACCCGGACGGCGGGGCCGCGCACGTGGCGCGCCACGCCGAACTGACGGCCGTGCTGGAGACGCGGCCCGTCGTCGTCGAGCGGGTGGGGATGCGCGACCGGGACGCCCAGCGCGCCGCCGACGCCGTGGGCCTGCGCCGGGTGGGCCGGGAACGCGTGCTCCGCGTCGCCGCGCCCTGAGCTGGAATGGTCACGACACGCCGTCTCGCCCGAGGGGAGGCGGCGTGTCGTGACCACTCTGCGCGGGAGGACTTACCGCTCAGCCCGCCGGCTGCACCGCCTGCACGCGCAGGGACCGCCGCAGGGCGTCCGTGTGCTCCACGACCAGGCGCCGCAGGGCCCCCGGGGCGTCGGGGTGCTCGTCCAGCCAGCGCTGGGCCGCGGCCAGCGTCGGGTGCGACTCCTGCGCGTCGGCGTCGCCGGCCACCGCGTCCTGGCGGCCCGGGAACAGCCCGCCGATCGCGCGCGAGGCCAGCCCGTTGGACCGCGAGGCCCACACCGAGGTCAGGCGCGGCCAGAAGCCGGACTCGTAGGGGGCGAGGAGCTCGACCCCACCCGCGGCGAAGCCGGCCGCCGTGGCCGAGAGCAGGTCGTTGGACAGCTCCGTGCCGGTGGCCGTGCGGCCGGACATGACCGCCTCCCACGCCGCGGCCTTGACCTCGGCCTCGGGGCGGGCGGCCGCGGCGAGGCGGTGCCACGTGACCGTCTGGGCGGTGCGGCCGGCCTCGAGCTCCGCGTCCAGGCGGTCCTGGCCGGCCCGGCCGGTCGCGGCGAGGGCCTGGAGCACGAGCCAGCGCAGCTCCGCGTCGATCGCCAGGCCCGGCGCCGACGTCGCCGCGTCCTCGCCGAGCAGGGCGGCCTCGAGGGCCGCGGCCATCCCGACGTCGGCCCGCGCCAGCGTCGCCCACGTGCGGGCCGCGGTACGCTGGCGGTCGGAGCCGGCCTCGAGCGTCCGGGTCTGCTCGGCCAGCACCTCGCCCAGCCGGGTGCGCAGAGCGTCCCGGTCCTCGGCGCGGGCGTACTGGCCCACGGCCGCGGCGGCCTGCGCCAGCACCTGCGCGTGCACGCCCACGGTGGCGATCCGCGCGGACAGCGTCGCGACCGCGTCGAGGAACCGGGCGACCGGCAGCTCGCCGTCGCGGGTCATCGACCACAGGGCGGCCCACACGGTGGCCTCCGCGAGCGGGTCCGCGATGGGGTGGGTCAGGGCCGCGCGCAGCGAGCCCGCGTCGAGCGCGACGGCGGCGTAGGTGAGGTCCTCGTCGTTGGGCAGCACGAGGCGGACGCCCCCGGGGACCTCGAGGTCCGGCAGGGGCACGGCCGCGCCCTCCGCCCCGCCCGGCACGTCGGCGGTGACCTGGGCGGTACGGCGCAGGACGCCGTCCTGCCCGGGCGTGAAGACGCCGACCTTCAGCACGTGTGGGCGGAGGATCGACCCGCCCGTGACCGGGTCCGTGCCCTCCTGGCGCAGCGCCGGGGCGTCGCCGTCGACGTCGACCCGCAGCCGGGGCACGCCGGAGGTGTGCAGCCACGCGTCCGCCCACGCGCGCATGTCCCGCCCCGAGGCGGCCTCGAGCGCGGCCATGAAGTCGGCGAGGGACGCGTTGCCCCACGCATGGGCGGCGAAGTAGCGGTGCGCGGCGTCGAGGAACGCGTCCCGGCCCACGTAGGCGGCCAGCTGCTTGAGCACGGAGGCGCCCTTGGCGTAGGTGATGCCGTCGAAGTTCTGACGGGCGGCCTCGAGGTCGACGATGTCCGCGACGATGGGGTGCGTCGTCGGCATCTGGTCCTGCACGTACGCCCAGGCCTTGCGGCGGGACGCGAAGGTCACCCACGCGGTCCGGAAGTCGGTGGCCTCGTCCACGCCGAGGGCGCCCATGTAGTCCGCGAACGACTCCTTGAGCCACAGGTCGTCCCACCAGTGCATCGTCACGAGGTCGCCGAACCACATGTGCGCCATCTCGTGCAGGATCACGTTGGCCCGGCCCTCGTACTGGACCGCGGTGGCCCGCGAGGTGAACACGAAGTCCTCGGTGAAGGTCACGAGGCCCGGGTTCTCCATGGCGCCGAGGTTGTACTCGGGCACGAACGCCTGGTCGTACTTGCCCCACGGGTACGCGACGCCGAAGAGGTCGTGGAAGAACGTCAGCCCCCGCTTCGTCACGTCGAACACGGCCTCGGGGTCGAACGCGTCGGCCATCGTGCGCCGGGTGAACAGCCGCAGCGGCACGGCCTGCGCGCCGCTGGCCGGGTGACCCTCCCAGGCGTCCTCCCACTGCGCATAGGGGCCGGCGAGCAGCGTCGTGATGTAGGTGGACTGGGGGAGCGTCGAGGCGAACTCCACCCGGACGACGCCGTCCCCGGCCGGCGTCCGGGACACCTCCGGCCGGTTCGAGGCCAGCACCCAGTCCTCGGGTCCGGTGAGGGAGAAGGTGAAGGCGGCCTTGAGGTCCGGCTGCTCGAAGTCCGGGAACACGCGGCGCGCGTCGGCGGGCTCGTACTGGGTGTAGAGGTAGACCTCGCCGTCGGCGGGGTCCGTGAAGCGGTGCAGGCCCTCGCCCGACCGGGAGTACACGGACCGGCCGACCAGCTCGACCACGTTCTGCGCCGCCAGGTCGGGCAGCAGCACCCGGGCCTCGCCCACGACCTCGGCCACGTCCAGTGCCGTGCCGTTGAGGGTCACCGACTCCACACCGCCGTGGATCCAGTCCAGGTGGGTGTCCGCGCCCGGCTCGGCGCACGAGAAGCGGATCACGGTGCGGACCGGATAGGTGTCGGTCGCGGCGTCCCGGGCGTCGGAGAGGTCCACGTCCACGACGTAGTCCTGCACCGTGAGCAGGCGGGAGCGGTCCGCGGCCTCAGCGCGGGTGACGTTGGTGGCGTCGAGGTCGGGGGTGGTGTCGGTCAAGGCGAGCCTCCGGTCGGGGATCCAGCGGGGACGGCGACGCGCGGACACACCGGGGCGTGCCCGCGCGTCGGCGGTGGTCCGGGACCGGCGGCCCGGGGCCGCGTCAGTGCGGCTTCGGGACGGGCTGGCCCTTGGAGAGCACCGTCAGGCCGGATTCTGTCACGGTGTAGCCGTTCGCCTCGTCCTCGGCGCGGTCGAAGCCGATGCGCGCTCCCGGGGGCACGACCACGTTCTTGTCCAGGATCGCGTTGCGCACGTGGGCCCCCTCGCCGATCACGACGGAGTCCAACAGCACCGACTGCTCCACCCACGCCTCGTTCTGCACGCGCACGTCCGTGGAGAGCACGGACTGGGCCACGGTGCCGCCGGAGATGACCACGCCCTGGGAGAGGATCGAGTCGTTCGCCGAGCCGGGACGGCGGGTGGAGGAGCGCACGAGCTTGGCCGGCGGGGAGACGGACTGCCGGGTGTAGAGCGGCCACTCGCGGTTGTAGAGGTTGAACTCCGGCCACGGCTGCACCAGGTCCATGTGCGCGTCGTAGTAGGAGTCCAGGGTGCCGACGTCCCGCCAGTAGTGCTTGCCGGCCGTGCCGCCGGGCACCTCGTTGGAGGTGAAGTCGTACACCCCGGCCTCGCCGCGCTCCACGAACAGCGGGATGATGTCCCCGCCCATGTCGTTGTTCGACTCGGGGTTCTCCTCGTCCTGGTTCAGCGCCGCCACGAGGGCGTCCGTGTCGAACACGTAGTTGCCCATCGAGGCCAGGAACTGCGTGGGGTCGTCCGGCAGGCCGGGGGTCGTCTCCGGCTTCTCCACGAACGCCGAGATCCGCGTCCTGTCCTGCGGGTCCGTCTCGATCACCCCGAACGAGGAGGCCAGCTCGAGCGGCTGGCGCACCGCGGCCACGGTCGCCTTGGCGCCCGAGGCGATGTGCTGGTCCACCATCTGCTGGAAGTCCATGTGGTAGACGTGGTCCGCGCCGATGACGACGACGATGTCCGGCCGTGCGTCGTGGATCAGGTTCATGGACTGGTAGATGGCGTTCGCGCTGCCCGTGAACCAGTCCTTGCCCCGGCGCTGCTGCGCCGGCACGGAGGCCACGTAGTTGTTCAGGAGCGTGGACATCCGCCACGTCTCGGAGATGTGGCGGTCCAGCGAGTGCGACTTGTACTGCGTCAGCACGACGATCTCGCGGTACCGGCTGTTGACCAGGTTGGACAGCGCGAAGTCGATGAGGCGGTACGTGCCGCCGAACGGGACGGCCGGCTTGGCACGGTCGGCCGTCAGCGGCATCAGACGCTTGCCCTCACCGCCCGCCAGCACGACCGAGAGGACCTTCTTCTGCACCATCTGCGTCACTCCTCATGAGCCGGGTCGTCGCGACCCGCACGCGTGCTCTGGGCGTGCGGGGCATCCGTGCCGCCAGACTATCGACCCCCGCCGGGCTGAACTAGGTTGGGGGCGTGCGCATCGACATCGTGAGCAAAGAGTTCCCCCCGTCCATCTACGGCGGTGCCGGCGTCCACGTCGCCGAGCTGACCCGCGTCCTCGCCTCCCGCGTCGACGTCCGCGTCCATGCCTTCGGCGAGCCGCGCGACCCGGACTACCACGGGGCCCGCGTCCTGACGTACCCGAACCCGCCCGGGTTCGACGCCGCCAACGGGGCCGTGCAGACCCTGGCCACCGACCTCACGATCCTCGGGGACCTCGAGGGCGCCGACGTCATCCACTCCCACACCTGGTACGCCAACATGGCCGGCCATCTCGGCAAGCTCCTGCACCAGGTTCCCCACGTCCTCTCCGCGCACTCCCTCGAGCCGCTGCGCCCCTGGAAGGCGGAGCAGCTCGGCGGCGGCTACGCCCTGTCCAGCTGGGCCGAGCGCACGGCCTACCTCGGGGCGGACGCGGTCATCGCGGTCTCGGACGGCATGCGTCGGGACATCCTGGCCTGCTACCCGGACGTGGACCCGGCGAAGGTGCACACGGTCCACAACGGCATCGACACGCAGGTCTGGACCCCGCAGACCGGCACCGCCGCACTGGAGAAGTACGGAATCGACCCGGACAAGCCCTCCGTCGCGTTCGTCGGCCGCATCACGCGCCAGAAGGGCGTGCCCCACCTGCTCCGTGCAGCGCTGCGGTTGCCGGAGGACGTCCAGCTCGTGCTGTGCGTCGGCGCCCCGGACACCGCGGAGCTGGCGCACGAGGTGAACGAGTTGATCGCCGAGCTGCGACGCACCCGCCAGGGCGTCGTCGTGATCGAGGGGATGATCCCGCGCCACGAGGTGATGGAGATCCTCACGGCCGCCACCGTGTTCGCCTGCCCCTCGGTCTACGAGCCGCTGGGCATCGTCAACCTCGAGGCGATGGCGTGCGGCACCGCCGTCGTCGCCTCCGCCGTGGGCGGCATCCCGGAGGTCGTGCAGGACGGCGAGACCGGCCTGCTCGTCCCCTTCGAGCAGGTCGACGACGGCACGGGGGCACCCGTGGACGAGGAGGGGTTCGCCGCCGACTTCGCGGCCGCGCTCACCCGCGTCGTGGAGGACCCGGAGCGCGCCCGCGCGATGGGTGAGGCCGGCCGGACCCGCGCGATCGAGCACTTCTCGTGGGAGACCATCGCCGAGCGCACGATCGAGGTCTACGAGGCCGTGCTGCGCTGAGCCCGCCCGGCCGACCACGCAGACGTGCCCCCGCCACCGCGAGGTGACGGGGGCCCGGTGCGTCCGGGGACGGACGCGGTCAGCCGCGGCGACCCCGCGCCGCCTTCTCGCGGGCGCGCACGGCCTTCTCGTCCTCCGGCTCCTCGCCGGCGGCCCGGCGGGCCGTGAACCAGGCGTGGGCCTCCTCCTGGCGCTGGGTCTCGGCGTCCGTGGCCACCGCCATGCGCAGGTGCTCGGGCTCGAGGCCGAACGCCTCGACGAGCTCGAGGGCGAAGGGGCGCAGCCGCTCGGCCAGCCGGTTGACGTAGCCGCGCAGGGCCCGGGCGCGCTGGCTCGAGACGCGGCCGTGGGCCACGAACCAGCCGAGGTCGTCCTCGATGAGGCGCAGCGCGAACAGGTCGCGCAGCCACGTCAGGACGGTCTTCGTGGTCTCATCCGTGATGCCCTCCAGGGCGCGGGTGAAGGCCTCCCACTGCAGAAGCTCGCCGTGGTTGCGGGCGGCCTCGATGAGCTCGTGCTGGCGCGTGTTGAACGCCTCCGCCTGCGCCGCCTGGCCCTTGCCCCGGGCCCCCGAGAGGGTGCCGGCGATGTCGGCGGTCTTGGCACGGACGCGCTCGGTGAGCAGCTCATGCTGGACGGCGGGGTCCTTGAACCAGTTCGCCGAGCGGCGCTCGGACCCGCCGTCGGCCACGGACTGGACGGCCTTGTGCAGGCCCGCACGGTGGAGGGCGTCCGAGGCCTGGTGGACCACGTAGCGGGAGAGGGCGCCCACATTGAGACGTCCGAACTCCTTCGAGTAGTCGGTCAGCAGGCGCTTGCCCACGAGCTGCAGGAGCACCGTGTTGTCACCCTCGAACGTGACGTACACGTCCAGGTCGGCGCGCATCTGGGCCACCCGGTTCTCAGCGAGGAACCCGGCGCCGCCGCACGCCTCGCGGGCCTCCTGCAGGGTGTCCAGGGCGTGCCACGTGGTCAGCGGCTTCACGGCCGCGGCGAGCGTCTCGAGCTCCTGCCGGTCCACGTCCGTGTCGGAGCGGCCGGAGAAGACGTCGTCGAACTTCTCCACGAGCTCGTTGGAGGAGAAGGCGTCCGCGTAGGCGCGGGCCAGGCGGTCGATGAGGCGGCGCTGGTGGTTCTGGTAGTCCAGCAGCACCTCCTCCCGCTGCGGGTCGGAGGCCTTGAACTGGCGGCGCTGCTCCGCGTAGGCCAGCGCACCGTGCAGGCCGAGGAAGGAGGCCGTGGTGGCGGCGAGGGACAGGGAGACGCGGCCCTGGACGAGCGTGCCGAGCATCGTGAAGAAGCGACGCCCGGGGGAGGCGATGGGCGAGGAGTAGGTGCCGTCCTCGGCCACGTCGCCGTAGCGGTTGAGGAGGTTGGTGCGCGGGATGCGGACCTGAGTGAAGTGCAGACGGCCGTTGTCGATGCCGTTCAGTCCGCCCTTGAGGCCGTCGTCTTCGCCGCCCACGCCGGGCAGGAAGGCGCCCTTCTCGTCCCGGATGGGGACGTAGAAGCAGTGCACGCCGTGGTTGACGCCCCGGGTGATCAGCTGCGCGAAGACCGTGGCCGCCCTGCCGTGCAGCGCGGCGTTGCCGAGGTAGTCCTTCCAGGCGCCCTTGAACGGGGTGTGGATGACGAACTCCTGGGTCGCCTCGTCGTACGTGGCGGTCGTCGCGATCGAGGCGACGTCCGAGCCGTGCCCGATCTCGGTCATGGCGAAGGCGCCCGGGACGCTCAGGTCCATCGCGCCCGGCAGCCACCGGCGGTGGTGCTCCGCGGTGCCCAGGTGCAGGATCGCCGAGCTGAACAGGCCCCACTGCACACCGGCCTTGATCTGCAGGGAGGGGTCGGCGAGCACGAGGTCACCGAAGGCGGCGAGGTTGCCGCCGTGGTTGTCCTCGCCGCCGAACTCGCGCGGGAAGGCGCGGTGGACCGCGTTGCGCTCCACGAGGACGCCCAGCTGCCGCAGGACGCGGGCGCGGTGCTCGTCCATGCCGAGCAGCGGGTCGCGCCACAGGGCGGGATCCTTGACCAGTTCGCGGGATTCGCGGCGCTCCGCGGCCCAGCGGCCGAGGAGGGCCTCCTCGAGGGCCGCGGCGTCGAGGGAGCCGGGCGTCGGCCGCTCGGGCGCGATCTCGGCGACGTCGGAGGGAACCTCGGTGCTGGGCGTCGAGGACTGGGGGGCGAGCTTCTCGTGGACGGTCATGACGATGCTCCTGTTCGTGAGTGGGGGCGGGCGCGGTCGGCGTCCGCCGCCGCGGGTTCGAGGGAGGCGCCGGGCGCGGCACCGATGAGGCCGGTGAGCAGCCAGTCGGCGATGGCGCGGGCCATCGCCTCGACCGGGATGCGACCGGCGGCCGGGGTCCGCAGCCAGGTCTCGGCGGCGGCCCGGACGAGGCCGACGGCGGCGCGCGGCCACAGGGCGAGCGGGTCCGCCGGCGCCGGGGCGTGGCCCCGCGCGGCCATCCCGCGCGCCAGGCCCGACTCGAGCATGGCGTAGACGCGCTCGAGGAACGGGCCCAGCACAGGGGCCTCGGCCGCGGCGGGGGACGGGGCGACGGCGAACGCGTACACCTCGGGCGACGTCGCCGCGACCGTGAGGTACACCTCGACCATGCGACGCAGCGCCTCGGGTTCGGAGACCGGTTCGTCCGCGACCTCGAGCAGGCGGCGCTCCATGTGGGCGGTGACCCGCTCGGACACCGCCAGGCGCAGGCCCTCGCGGTCGCCGAAATAGCGGTAGTAGACGGTCTTGGAGGTGCCCGCGTGGGACGCGATCTCCTCCATCGAGGCGTGTGCGCCCAGGGCGTGCACGGCCGACCGGGCGGCCCGGACCAGTTCCAGACGGCGCTCGGCGCGGTGCCGGTCCCAGCGGACGCTGCGACCGTCCCGGGCGGTGGACGTGACGGGATTCACGAAACCGAGCGTATCAGGTACTGTGGATCACAGTCACCCACCCCGCCGACGTCCGTATCGTCCGTATCGTCCGGGGTGACAACGCCCCCGCCGCGTCGGCGGTGGGCCCGCCGTCGAGAGGACCGTCATGACCCACCACGAGACCCCCGCGTCCGAGACCGCCTCCCGCCCCGCCGTCGCCGGTGGAGCGCTGCGCCCCGCCGTCATCCTGGGCGGCAACCGCATCCCCTTCGCCCGCGCCAACACCGCCTACGCCGAGGTCGGGAACCAGGAGATGCTCACGGCCACGCTCGACGGACTCGTCGCGCGGTTCGGGCTCCAGGGCGAGCGCCTCGGCCAGGTCACCGCCGGCGCCGTCCTCAAGCACCCGCGCAACTTCAACCTCACCCGCGAGGCCGTCCTGGGCTCCGCGCTCTCCGCCGCGACCCCGGCCGCCGACGTCCAGGTGGCCTGCGCCACCGGCATGGAGGCCGTGGGCACCCTCGCCAACAAGATCCGGCTCGGCCAGCTCGACTCCGCCATCGGCGGCGGCGTGGACTCGATCTCGGACGCACCCGTCTCGCTCTCGGACGGCGCGCGCCGCGTGCTGCTGCAGCTCACCACCGCCAAGACCATGAAGGACCGCCTGCGCGCCCTCGCCCAGCTGCGCCCCGGTCAGCTCGTGCCCGAGCCGGCCGGCGCGGGCGAGCCGCGCACCGGCATGTCCATGGGCGAGCACCAGGCCCTAACCACCCACAAGTGGGGCATCACCCGTCAGGCCCAGGACGAGCTCGCCGCGGCCTCCCACCGGAACCTCGGCGCTGCCTACGCCGCCGGGTACATGGACGATCTGGTGACCCCGTTCCATGGCCTGGCCCGCGACAACAACCTCCGCCCCGACTCCACGCCGGAGAAGCTGGCCGGCCTGAAGCCCGTGTTCGGCCGCCAGCTGGGGGACGAGGCGACCATGACGGCCGGCAACTCCACCCCGCTCACCGACGGCGCCTCCGCGGTGCTGCTCTCCTCCGAGGAGTGGGCCGCCGAGCGCGGACTGCCCGTGCTCGCCGAGTTCGTGGACATGGAGAACGCCGCCGTGGACTTCGTCGACGGACACGAGGGCCTGCTCATGGCCCCCGCCTACGCCGTCCCGCGCCTGCTGGCCCGGCACGGGCTCACCCTCGACGACCTCGACTTCGTGGAGATCCACGAGGCGTTCGCCGGCACCGTCCTGTCCACGCTCGCCGCCTGGGAGGACGAGGAGTACTGCCGCGAGCGCCTCGGGCTGCCGGGTGCGCTGGGCTCGGTGGACCGCGCCCGGCTCAACGTGCACGGTTCCTCGTTGGCGGCCGGTCACCCCTTCGCCGCCACCGGCGGCCGCATCGTCGCCCTGCTGGCCAAGATGCTGCATGAGAAGGGGGAGGGCTCCCTCGGCCTCATCTCCGTCTGTGCCGCCGGCGGCCAGGGCATCGTCGCCCTGCTCCGCGGCCGCTGAGCCCCGACCGACCCGACCCGAGAGGACCGACCATGACCGACCGTTACGGCACCTTCGTCGCCTCGCCCCTGGGCCGCCGCCTCACCGGCGCCCTGGGCCTGCCTCAGCCCGTCGAGCTGCGCCGGCACACCCCCGGCGACCCCGTGCTGCCCGGCTCCGTGCTCGTCCTGGGCGCGACCCCCGCAGCCGCGGACGCCCGCACCCTCTTGGCCTCGTGGGGCCTCGAGGTCGCCGACGCCCCCCGGGAGGGCGCCCGCCACGCGGCGATCGTCGCGTGCTTCGACGGGGTCGCCACGCCCGCGGACCTCGGCGCGGTGGCGCTGGAGATCGGCGGCGCGCTGCGCTCGCTGGGCTCCTCCTCGCGCGTGGTGACCGTGTTCGAGGACCCCGAGGCCGCCACGGACCCGGCCCTGCGCGCCGCCCGCCAGGGCGTGACGGGCCTGACCCGCTCGATCGCGCACGAGATGCGCCGTGGCGGCACCGCCAACGGCCTCGTCCTGGGCGAGGGCGTGCCGCTCACTGCCCCCGGTGCGGCCGGCGCGCTCGCGTTCCTGCTCTCCGGTCGCGCGGCGTACGTCTCCGGCCAGTTCGTGCCCGTCTCCACCGCCGACGGCGCGGTCCCCGCCGACGCGGCGCGCCCCCTGGCCGGCAAGGTCGCCGTGGTCACGGGCGCCGCCCGCGGCATCGGCGCCGCCATCGTCCGGACGCTGGCCCGCGACGGGGCCGTCGTCGTCGGCGTGGACGTCCCGGCGGCGGGCGAGACGCTGGCCAAGGTCGTGAACGAGGTGGGCGGCACCGCGCTCGCCCTGGACATCACGGCGCCGGACGCCGGCGCGCGCATCCTCGAGCACTGCCGCACCCGGCACGGCCGGATGGACGTGGTGGTGCACAACGCCGGGATCACCCGGGACCGGATGCTGGCCAACATGGACGCCGCGCGCTGGGACTCCGTCCTCGCTGTGAACACCACGGCCCAGCTGGCCATGAACGAGGCGTTCCTCGCCGAGGACGCCCGGGACGTGGCGGGCCACGGGCTGCGCATCGTGGGCCTGGCCTCCATCTCCGGCATCGCGGGCAACCGCGGCCAGACGAACTACGCGGCATCCAAGGCCGGGGTGATCGGCCTGACCGCGGCCTCCGCACCGGTCCTCGCGGCCCGTGGGGGCACGATCAACGCGGTGGCCCCGGGCTTCATCGAGACCGAGATGACCGCGAAGATCCCGCTCGCCACGCGCGAGGTGGGCCGGAGGCTCAACTCGCTCCAGCAGGGCGGCCTGCCGCAGGACGTGGCCGAGACGGTGGCCTGGCTCGCCTCGGACGCCGCAGGCGGCACCAACGGGGCCACGCTGCGGGTCTGCGGCCAGTCGAAGCTGGGGGCGTGAGGATGCAGACCACGCAGCTGTCCGCCCCGCCCTCCCTCGCCCGGCTCTACGCCCGGGCCGCCAGGCAGGCCGCCACGGACGCCGTCGTCCGTCGGCGCCGTCCCCGCGAGCTCCCGGACCGTCAGGTGGTCGTGACCGGCCACCGCATCCCGGCCGAGGCCGTGTCCGCGTGGCGCGGGGCCGTCGGGTCCGCGGATCCGGCGGACCTGCCCTCGGTCCTGGTGCACACCCAGGTGTTCGGTGCGGCGATGGAGCTGATGGCCGACCCCGAGTTCCCACTGCCCCTGCCCGGACTGGTGCACCTGAGCAACACCGTCCTGCACCACCGGCCCGTCGCGGCGGAGACCCCGCTGCGCGTCACCGCGCGTGCCGTGGGCCTCGTCCCGCACCACGCAGGCACCGCCGTGGACGTCGTCGTGACCGTCGAGGGGCCCGGCGACGACGGCGAGGAGGCACTGCTGTGGGAGGGCGTCTCCCGGTACCTCGCCAAGGGCGTCCACCTCTCCGGCCTGCGTCCCGAGCGGCCCGCCCGCGAGGACTTCGTGCCCCCGACGCCGACCGCCCAGTGGCGCTTCGGGACGGGGGCCGGACGCCGGTACGCGGGCGTCTCCGGAGACTGGAACCCGATCCACCTGACGGGCGTCTCGGCCCGACTGTTCGGCATGAAGGGCGCGATCGCCCACGGGATGTTCCTGGCCGCCCGGATGCTCGAGGGCCGTGAGCCGGCCGGCGCCGGGTTCCGCTGGCACATCGACTTCGAGGCACCCGTCGTGCTGCCGACCACCGTGGCCGTCCGCTACGCGCCCGGGCCCGACGGCGGCACGCGCGTGTGGGGCTGGGATGCGCGGCGCCGGCGCCCGCACTTCTCCGGGGAGATCACTCCGCTCGAGCCCTGATGGCCACCGGACCCGCGCTCCGGCCCGCCGAGACTCGCTGTCTCGGCGGGCCGGTGACCGCGGCGGCTCAGGCGTCCAGCCCGGGCGACCGCCGCGGCACGGCGGCGACGGCCTCGAGCAGCCCGTCCGCGTAGGCCTCCCACGAGTGACCGGCGGCGTGACGCACGGCGCCGGGCCCCAGCGCGGCCCAGGCGTCACGATCCGCCAGGATCTCGGCCAGGGCATCGGCCCACGCCTCAGGGGTGCCCGCCGTCACGTGGTGGCCGGACACGCCGTCGAGGACCGCGTAGACCAGTCCGCCGACCCGGTGCGCCAGCACGGGCGTGCCGCAGGCCTGTGCCTCGAGGGCGACCAGGCCGTAGGTCTCGGACGCGCTCGGCATCGCCACGACATCCGCCGCCCGGAACTGGGCGGCCAGGGCGGGCGCGGGCACCGGCGCGGAGAACGTCACCAGGTCGGCGACCCCCTCCTGCACGGCCAGGCTCGCCAGGTCCAGCTCGTCGTCCCCCGAATCGGCGCCGTTCACGTGCAGGCGCACGCCCGGGTCGGCGCCCTTGCCACCGGCCCGCTCGCGCAGCACCCCGAGGGCGGACACGAGCAGGTGCGGGCCCTTGTGCCGCTGCACGCGGCCGGCGAACAGAACCCGCAGGGCTCCGTTGTCGTCCGGTGCGCCCGGCCACTGCGCGGCACCGTCCGGCGTGAACGTCTCGAGGTCGGCCGCGGGGGGCAGCACCCGGGTGCGGGCGCGGGGCACGTCCAGCAGCTCGCGCAGGTCGGCGACCTCGGCGGCGGAGTTGACCACGAGCAGGTCGGCTCGCCCGACGATCTCACGCTCGGCCTCGATCCGGGCGGCCGGCTCGCGCAGCTCGGGGTCCTCGAGCATCTTCGCCGCCGCCGTGGTGTGCATGGTCTGCAGGTACGGGGCGTGCGCCGCCCGCGCCAGGGCCGCGGCGGTGGACCCGGAGAGCCAGTAGTGGCCGTGCACGAACGCGACCGGGGGGGCCTCCGCTCCACCGAGGACGGGACCGCCCGGCACGGCGTCCGAGGCGAGCCAGTCGAGGGCCGCGCGGGTGAACTCGTCGCGGAGGCCCGCCAGATCCGCCTTGGCCACGGGAGCGGACGGCCCGGCCGCGAGGTCGACCACCGTGACCGGCGGGGCCTGCCCGCCGGCGTCCAGCATCCGGACCCGTGCGCCGTCCGGCCCCACCGGCTCCTCCGCCCGGGTCAGCAGGATCATCCGCACGCCCCGGCGGGCCAGGGCCACGGCGGCCTGCCGCACGTAGACGTTCATGCCGCCGGCGTCGCCGCGGCCGGGCTGGGCCAGCGGGGAGGTGTGCAGGCTGACCCCGATCCCCACCGGCACGGACGCCCGCAGTTCGGCGTCCACGGCGTCGAACAGCCGGGCCGCCGACGCCGAGTCCGCCAGGTCCTCGACGGAGACCATCCGTCCGGCGCCGTCGCCGAGCGGCACGGTCCAGTTCGGGTACTGGTCCTGGAGAGTGCCGGGCTGGTTCTGGATGCGCCGCTCGCCCACGGCGTCCACGAGCGCCACGCTGTGCAGGGCCGAGGGCGCCTGCGCGAGCAGGCGGTACAGGGCCACGATCTGGCGTTCGCGCACCTCGGGGCCGGCGTCGGGGACGTCCACGTCCGCCTCGGCGAGCAGCCCGCGCCGGGCCGCGGCGGCGAGGAACGCGCGCACCTCCTCCGCCGACCGGCGGCGTTCCTGGGCGACGTCCACGGTGTAGAGGCCCAGCCGTTCGCGCAGGTCCACCTGGACGCCCTCGAGGTAGCCGGCCGTCGGCGGCAGGTCATGCGTGTTCACCGCCGCCATGGCCAGCCGCCGGTAGCGCTCCGGCGGGGTGGGCTCGCCGTCCTCCTGCTCGAACCAGAGGATCGACGTGCCGAGCACGCCGGCCTCGGCCAGGCGACGCTGCACCCACGGCTCGAAGGTGCCGAGGTCCTCGCCCACCACGACGACGCCGGCCCGCTCGGCCTCGAGCGTGAGCACGGCGAGCATCGCCTCGTGGTCGTACTCGACGTACGCGCCCTGGGTGGCGCCGGCGCCCTCCGGGATCCACCACAGGCGGAACAGCCCCAGGACGTGGTCCATCCGGATGCCGCCCGCGCCGCGCAGCACGGTGCGCAGCATGTCCCGGAACGCGGCGTAGCCGGTCTCGGCCAGACGGCGCGGATGCCAGGGGTGCTGCGACCAGTCCTGGCCCAGCTGGTTGAACAGCTCCGGCGGCGCGCCGACGGACATGGTCGGCACCAGCACGTCCCCGAGCATCCACGCGTCCGCGGTCTCGCGGGTGGCCCCGACTGCCAGGTCCACCATGACGCCCATGCGCATGCCGGCCGCCCGGGCCCGCTCCTGCACGCCGGCGAGCTGCTCGGCGGCGATCCACTGCACCCAGCGGTGCAGGTCGACGTCGGTCGCGCGTTCGACGCGGACCCGCTCGGCCTCGACCCCGCCCGGCGCCCAGGCCGGGTCGGCGAGATCGGGCCCGGTGCCGTCGCCGTCCAGGCGCAGGACGGACCAGAGGGCGAAGTCGTCCAGGCCCGGGCCGGCCTCGGCGCGGAACCGCGCGTAGGCGGCCTCGCGCTCGGGGGAGCGGGGCACCTCGTGCACGCGGCGCAGCGCGGGCCACAGGACGGCGGCGACGGCGGCCCGGTCGATCCGGCCGGTGCGCTCCAGCTCCGCCTGGACGCGGGCGCCGGCCGACCGCAGCTCCGCCTGCTCCGCGGCGGGCAGGTCGGCGAACTCGGGGATCGAGGGCACGTGCACGACCAGCGCCGAGAGGAACCGACGGGAGACGGGGGAGTAGGGGGAGTCCGCCGGATGGGGGCCGGGCTCGACCGCATGCAGGGGGTGCAGCAGCAGGAAGTCGGCACCGTGCCGGGCGACGATCTCGGCCAGGGACCCCATGTCCGCCGCGTCGCCGATGCCCCACGAGTCCGCCGAGGTCACCGAGTAGCCCTGCGCGGCCGCGCCCCAGCCGCGGCGCTCGAGGAAGGGACGCGGCGTGCTCAGCCGGGCCGGGGCGCAGACCAGGACCGCGGAGGCGGTGGAGCCGGAGCCGCTGGTCACCTCCAGCCGGTGCCAGCCCGGGGCGAGGTCGGCGGGGATCTGAACGTGGACGCGCTCGCGCTCGACGCCGTCGACCAGGCGGACCTCGGACACCGGCTCGCTCACGCTCACCTCGAGGGTCCGCCCGTCCTCTGTGTGCACGCGGGCCACGACCGGCTCGCCCGCGGCCACGTGGCACGGCACGGACAGGCGGTGACCGGACCGGGCGGCCACGGTGGGCGGGAGCACGTCCCGCCAGGGGGCCGTCTCCGCCTCCTCCACCGCCTCGGCCAGGGCGGCGACCCCGTCCGGACGGACCGACACCCCGAGGGCGGCGAGCACCTTCACGAGGGCCTCGTCCGGCACGGTCTGGGCCGAGCCGTCCTGCCCGACGTACTCGGGCTGCACCCCGTGGGCTCGCGCGAGCCGATGCAGCAGTGCGGGGGCTTCCAGGGCCATCGGGTCCTCCATGCCGTCGTGCGGTTCCACCGACGGCGCCTGCCGTCGCACGGACACCACTCTAGAGGGGACCCCGGACGGGGGAACACGCAGGGCCCCGGTCGTGACGACCGGGGCCCTGCTGCTCGACGAGCGGTGCGCGAGGGGGGACTTGAACCCCCACGTCCTTGCGGACACAGCGACCTCAACGCTGCGCGTCTACCAATTCCGCCACTCGCGCTCATCGGTGGAACCCTGGGAGAGGCTCCGTCGCCCACCGCGTTCCGGTCCTGTCCGGTCCGTCCCGCTCCGGGCAACTCGAGAAAGATAGCACGGGTTCGGGCTAGGCTCAAAACCATGGTCGAGAACATCGTGAACCCCGCCCGCTCGCGCCCCGAGGACCGCGTCGTGGAGATCTGCCGCGACCTCATCCGGATCGACACGACCAACCGCGGGGGCAACGTCTCCGTCGGTGAGCCCGAGGCCGCGGAGTACTGCGCCCGGCTCATGGCCGAGGCGGGGATGACCCCCCGCTTCTTCGAGTCGGCGCCGGGCCGGGTCTCCGTCGTCGGGCACCTGCCGGGCTGGGATCCGGAGGCGCCGGGGCTCGTCATCCACGGGCACACGGACGTGGTCCCCGCCGAGGCGGACGAGTGGAGCGTGGACCCGTTCGGCGCCGAGCTCAAGGACGGCATGATCTGGGGGCGCGGCGCCGTGGACATGAAGGGCATGGACGCCATGGTGCTCGCGGTGCTGCTGCACCTGGCCCGCACGGGCCGCCGGCCGCGGCGACCCCTGACGGTCGCGTTCTTCGCCGACGAGGAGGCCGGCGGCGTCTACGGCGCACGCTGGGTCGTGGACCATCACCCCGAGGTGTTCGACGGGTGCACCGAGGCGATCTCCGAGGTGGGGGGCTTCTCCACCGAGGTGCACGGCTCGCGCGCCTACCTCGTGCAGACCGCGGAGAAGGGGCTCGCCTGGCTCAACCTCACCGCGGAGGGCGCCCCCGGGCACGGCTCGGCCCCGCACCCGGACAACGCGGTCACCCGGCTGGCCGGCGCCATGACCCGCATCGGCGGGCACGAGTGGCCGCTCGTGTACACCAAGACCACGCGCGCGCTGCTCGAACAGGTGGCCGAGATCATGGGCGTGGACTTCGACGAGACGGACCCGACGCCGCAGCTCGACGCGCTCGGGCAGGCCCGTTCCTGGGTGGCCGGCACCCTGCGCACCTCGTCCAACCCGACGGGGCTGACCGCCGGCTACAAGCACAACGTCATCCCGTCCTCGGCCACCGGCACCGTGGACGTGCGCCTGATCCCCGGGGAGGAGGAGTCCGCCCTCGCCACGATCGCCGAGCTCGCCGGTCCGGACGTGACCATCGCACCCGAGCACCGGGACGTCGCCCTGGAGACCCCCTTCTCCGGGGACCTGGTGGAGCTGATGATCGCCTCGCTGCAGGCGGAGGACTCCGAGGCCCAGGTGCTGCCGTTCATGCTCGGCGGGGGCACGGACAACAAGTCCCTCTCCCGGCTGGGCATCACCGGCTACGGCTTCGCGCCCATGCGCCTGCCCGCCGACCTGGCCTTCACGTCCCTGTTCCACGCCATCGACGAGCGGGTGCCCGTGGACGCGCTCGAGTTCGGCTGCCGGGTGCTCGAGCGGATGCTGGAGCCGCGCTGATCCGGGCCGCGGGCGGCGACGACGGCCGGGGCGGCGTCGTCGCGCCCGCGCCTCAGAGGGTCTGCAGGGTCGAGGCCACGCGCATCACCCGGCGGCGCATCCAATAGCGGCGCGCCCCGTCGCGGTAGTGCACGGAGCGCTGCAGCTCCCATTGGCCGTACTCCGCGTGCTCCACGAGGCGCCGTCGGGCGTCGGCGAGGGACTCGTGGGCGGCGACCGTCATCACCAGGTACTCCCACTTCTGTCCGCGGGAGATCGCGTCGAGGGTCGAGGACATCAGCTGTTCACGCACCCGCCCATCCTGGCAGACGGACTCGGGTCCGGCGGCCGGTCCCGCACGGCCCACCCCTGGCCGCGCCACCGGCCACCGGGTTACCGTTCACCCATGAGCTCTGACGCCCGCATGGCCCTCGAGGCCCTCACCACCGCCCTGAACGAACACCTCGTGGCCGCGCAGAACAAGCGGGGCGAGGACGACCCCGCCGTCGAAGCCGCGTTCTTCGCCGTGGCCGACGCCTTCGAGGCCTACGAGGACGCCCTGTACGCGGACACCGAGGAGGTCACCCCGCTCGACCTCTTCGACGACGAGGACGACGACGACTGACCGTCCTGCTCGTGACGGACCGCACGGCCCCGGGTTCCCACCCGGGGCCGTCGCGTACAGTGACCCTCCGTGACGTGGATCGAAGCCATCATCCTGGGCCTGGTGCAGGGCCTCACGGAGTTCCTGCCCATCTCCTCCTCCGCCCACATCCGCATCGTGGGCGAGTTCCTGCCCTCCGCGACCGACCCGGGGGCGGCCTTCACGGCCATCACGCAGCTCGGCACGGAGCTGGCGGTCCTCATCTACTTCTGGCGCGACATCACCCGCATCATCGGCCGGTGGTGCGCCGCGGTCACGGGGCGGATCCCGCACTCGGACCCCGATGCGCGCATGGGCTGGCTGATCATCGTGGGCTCGATCCCGATCGCGGTCCTGGGCCTGCTGCTGGAGGACTGGATCGACACGGAGTTCCGGTCGCTGTGGATCACGGCGACCATGCTCATCGTGTTCGGCGTCCTGCTCGCCCTGGCGGACCGGCTCGGCCGTCAGACCAAGCCGCTCGAGAAGCTCACCGTGCGGGACGGCGTCCTCTACGGCCTGGCCCAGGCCCTCGCGCTGATCCCGGGCGTCTCGCGCTCCGGCGGCACCATCGCGGCCGGCCTGGCCATGGGCTACACCCGGCCCGCCGCCACCCGCTACGCGTTCCTGCTGGCGGTGCCCGCCGTGTTCGCCTCCGGCCTGTACAAGCTGTACACCTCGCTCACCGATCCCGGCACGCAGGGCCCGTACGGCATGGGGGAGACGCTGGTCGCGACCGCGATCGCCTTCGTGGTGGCCTACGCGGTCATCGCCTGGCTCATGCGCTTCATCAGCACCAACTCGTACCTGCCGTTCGTCTGGTACCGCATCCTCCTGGGCGGCGTCCTGTTCGCCCTGCTGGGCGCGGGCGTCATCAGCGCCTGAGCCCGCTCCCGCCGCCGGGCATGGCGGCCCGGCACCGCCGAACCACCCCGATGTGAGGAGTCCCGTGAAGTCCTGGAGCACCCCCGCCCCGCCCACCGTGCCGAGCCGCCCCGACCGGCTGCGGCTGCACGACACCGCCACGGGACGGACCCGGCATCCGGGCAACGACGCCCAGCGCGCCTCGCTGTACGTCTGCGGGATCACCCCGTACGACGCGACGCACCTCGGCCACGCGAGCACCTACGTGGCCTTCGACCTGCTGCACCGCTACTGGCGCGCGGCCGGTCTCGAGGTCGCCTACGTCCAGAACGTGACCGACGTGGACGACCCCCTGCTCGAGCGGGCCGAGGCGACCGGCGTCGACTGGCGCGCGCTCGCCGAGGAGCAGACCGACCTGTTCCGTGCGGACATGGCCGCCCTCGAGGTGCTCGCCCCGGACCACTACGTCGGCGCGACCGAGGCGGTGGGCCTGGTGGTGGACGCCGTCGAGACGATGCTGGCGGCGGGCCGGGCCTACCGCGTGCCGGGCGGCGACGGCGAGCCCGACGGGGACGTCTACTTCGACGTCCGCGCGGCCCAGTCCGCGACCGACTGGCGCCTCGGACAGGTCTCCGCGATGGGCCTGGACGAGATGGCCGCGGTGTTCCCGGAGCGGGGAGGCGATCCCGACCGCCCCGGCAAGCGAGACCCGCTGGACCCGCTGCTGTGGCGCGTGCACCGCGAGGGCGAGCCGGCCTGGGACGGTCGGTCGCTCGGCTCCGGCCGGCCCGGCTGGCACATCGAGTGCTCCGTGATCTCCCGGGCCCACCTGCCGGCGCCGTTCACGGTGCAGGGCGGCGGCTCCGACCTGCGGTTCCCGCACCACGAGTTCTCCGCCGCGCACGCCACCGCCGTCGACGGCCTGCCGCTCGCGCACACCTACGCGCACACCGGCATGGTGGCCCTGGACGGCGAGAAGATGTCCAAGTCCCTCGGCAACCTCGAACTCGTCTCCCGCCTGCGGGCGCGGGGCATCGAGCCGGTGGCCGTCCGCGCGGCGATCCTCGCGCACCACTACCGGTCGGACTGGGAGTGGTCCGAGCAGGTGCTGGCCGACGCCCAGGCGCGGGTGGCCCGCTGGCGCGCCGCCCTGGACGGACCGCATGCCGCCGCCGGCGTCGCCGTGCTGGACGCGGTCCACGCGGCGCTCTCGGACGACCTCGACGCCCCCCTTGCGCTGGAGGCCCTCGACGCATGGGCGGCCGGCACCCTGCCGGGCCTGGCCGAGGCCGCCGCCGATCCGGTGCCGGTGGTCGACGTCGTGGCGGCGCTGCTGGGTCTGCGCCTGCGCTGACCCCGCCGGGCGGGGCCGGGCGTCAGCGTCCGCCGCGCCCGCGAAGGTAGCGCTCGAACTCCCGCGCGATCGACTCGCCCGAGGCCTCCGGCAGCTGCTGGGTGTCCTGGGCCTCCTCGAGCTGCCGGACGTAGGCGGCGACGTCGGGGTCCTCGGCGGCCAGCTCGTCCACGCCGCGCTGCCATGCCCTCGCGTCGTCCTCCAGCCCGCGCGTGGAGACGCTCACGTGCAGCAGGTCCTCGACCGCCTCGACCAGCCCGAGCAGCGTCTTGGGGGAGGGCGCCTGGGCCACGTAGTGGGGCACCGTCCCCCACAGTGAGAGGCTCGGCAGGCCGCGGCGTGCGGCCTCGTCCGCGATGACGCCGATGATCCCGGTGGGCCCCTCGTAGACCGGACGGTCCGCGCCGACGGCCACCCGCACGTCCACGAGCGGCGAGGTCGGGCGGGCGCGCAGGGGCCGGGTGTGGGGCACGTCCGCCAGCAGCGCGCCCAGCGTCACGACGGCGTCCACGTCACGCGCGTCGGCCGCCGTGAAAAGCTCCTCGAGGAAGGCGCGCCACCGCACGTTCGGCTCCACGCCGACGGCGAGGAGCACACGCACCCCGTCCGGCGGGGCGGCCTCGCCCGCGACGGGCCGGCCCTCCCGGTCCAGGAGCGCCTCGTGCAGGGTGACCGCCGGCCAGTCCAGCGTCCCCAGCCCGTCGGCGTCGCGCCGGACCAGGGGTCGAGTGACCTGGTAGTCGTAGAACTCGCCGTCGCACACCCGTCCCGCGTCCGCCGCGTCCCACTGCTCCCGCAGCGCGCCCAGGGCCCCGGTCGCGGCCTCCCCGGCGTCGTTCCACCCCTCGAAGGCCAGCAACAGGACCGTGGGGGCCCGCCGCCCGGCCTCGAGCGCGTCCACGGTCGCCGTCAGGTGGGTCCGCAACGGGCCCAGGACGTCGTCCGGCTGGTCCTCGGAGGTAGCGTCGGTCATGGCGGCCAGCCTAGACACGGCCCGACGACGGGGCCACGGCCCGCGACCCGCCCCGCACACCCCGGCGGCGGCGCTCGATAGGATGCACTCCATGCCCCGCCACCCCGCGCCCGCCCCGGACGACCGTGCCCGCCGCCTGCCACGCGCCGTCCTGTGGGACATGGACGGCACCCTCGTGGACACGGAGCCCCTGTGGAACGCCGTCCAGCGCCGCCTGGTGGCCGAGCACGGCGGCACCTGGTCGGATGACCTGGCCGCCTCCCTCGTGGGACGCCCCCTCGACGAGGGAGCGCGCCGCCTGCAGGAGGCCGGGCTGGACCTGCCCGTGCAGCGGATCATCGACCTGACGATGGACGAGGTCGTCCAGGGGGTCGTCCGTGGGGTGCCGTGGCGGCCGGGTGCCCGGGAGCTGCTCGTCGCGCTCGCCGAGGCCGGCGTGCCGGGCGCCCTCGTGACGATGTCCCATGCCCCACTGGCCCGCGCACTGGCCGAGCGGGCGCCGGCGGGCACGCTGGACGTCGTCGTCTCGGGGGACATGGTCTCCCGGGGCAAGCCCGACCCGGAGGCGTACCGGCTGGGCCTGCAGCTGCTGGCCGAGCGGACACCGGGGCTGACGGCCGCCGACTGTGTGGCGGTCGAGGACTCCCCGGTGGGCGTCGGCGCGGCCATGGCCGCGGGCCTGCCGACGGTCGGCGTGCCCAGCGTGCTGCCGCTGCCGGCGGGGCTCGCGACCGTCGAGTGGACGACGCTTGCCGGCCGCACGCCGGCCGACCTCGCCGCGGTCCGTCGGATCGCCGCCGCGCGCGGGCCCGGGGCGGACGGGGCCGGATGAGCGGGCCCGCCTCCGTCCGGCTGGGCACGATCGCCGGCGCGCCGGTGCGCCTGTCCTGGTCCTGGCTTCTGATCGCCGCGGTCATCACCCTCGCGTTCGGCCCGCAGATCCAGCGCGCGCTGCCCTTGATCGGCGGCGGCGCCTACGGGGTGGCCCTGGGGTACGCCGTGCTCCTGGCGCTCTCCGTCCTGGTCCACGAGGCCGCCCACGCCCTCACCGGCCGCGCCTTCGGCCAGCGCACCGAGGAGATCGCGCTCACCCTGTGGGGCGGGCACACCCAGTTCCGCAGCCCGTCCGCCCGACCGCTGGACACGGTGCTCACCGCGATGGCCGGCCCCGCCGCGAACCTCGTGCTCGCGGGCCTCGCCCATCTGGCGGCCCGTGCCGTGGCCGGCCCGTCCGTCCTCGCCCTGCTGCTCGAGGTCACGGTGTGGGCCAACCTCCTCCTGGCCGCGTTCAACGCGCTGCCGGGCACCCCGCTCGACGGCGGCCGCATGGTCGAGTCCGCCGTCTGGGCCGCCACCGGCTCCCGGGCCCGTGGCGTCGAGGCGGCCGGCTGGGCCGGGCGCGTCGTCGCGGTGGGCGTCCTCGCGGCGGTGTTCGGCCCCCCGACCCTCGCGGGCCGCGCGCCGGACCTGTTCGTCGTCGTCCTGGCGGCCTGGGTCGCCCTCACGCTGTGGCGGGGCGCGGACGACGCCGTGCGCCACGGGCGCTGGAGCCGCCGGCTGGAGACCCTGCGGCTCGAGCAGGTCGAGGCGCCCGCCATCGCCCTGCCCGAGCACCTCTGCGTCGCCGAGGCCCTGGCCCAGGCGGACGGCGGCCGCCGCGCCGTCGTGGCCGTGGACGGGGCCGGTCGGCCCCGCGGCGTGCTGGACCACACGGCCGCGGCGGGCCTCACCCCGGCGCGCCGCACGACCACCGCCCTGGCCGCGGTCGCCGTCGCCCTGGCTCCGGAGGCCGTCCTCGTCCGCGACGACGTCCCCGCCGCCGGTCCCGACCTGGCCTCCCGCCTGGCCGACCCCCAGACCCCCGTGTGGGTGCTGACCGACGCGCACGGCCTCGTGCGCTCCGTGGTGCCCCGCGAGACGATCCTCGCCGCCGTCGACGCGACGCGGCGTCCCTGAACCGAAGGAGCCCCCCATGACCGAACCCACCGGCGTGAGCGCGCGCCGCGGCCCCCTGCGGGCCGGCCAGCGCGTGCAGATCAAGGACGCGAAGGGCCGCCTCAACACGATCACCCTGCTGCCCGGCGGGGAGTTCCACAGCTACCAGGGCGTGCTGCGGCACGACGACCTGATCGGCGGCTTCGAGGGCGTCGTGGTCGAGAACTCGGCCGGCCAGCCGTACCAGGTGCTGCGCCCCCTGCTGAACGACTTCGTCCTGTCCATGCCCCGCGGCGCCACGGTGGTCTACCCGAAGGACGCGGCGCAGATCGTGCAGCAGGCGGACATCTTCCCGGGCGCCGTCGTGGTCGAGGCCGGCGTGGGCTCCGGCGCCCTGTCCATGTCCCTGCTGCGCGCCGTGGGCGACCACGGTCGCCTGCACTCCTACGAGCGCCGCCCGGAGTTCGCGGACGTCGCCCGGGCCAATGTGGAGGCCTTCTTCGGCGCCGAGCACCCCGCCTGGTCGGTGCACCTCGGCGACGCGCAGGAGGAGATGCCCAAGGTCCACGAGCCGGGCTCCGTGGACCGGGTGGTCCTGGACATGCTGGCCCCCTGGGAATGCCTCGACACCGTCGCCGAGGTCCTGGCCCCCGGCGGTGTGTGGCTGAACTACGTGGCCACCGCCACCCAGCTCTCCCGCGTGGCCGAGGCCATCCGGGACTCGGGCCGCTTCACGCAGGTCGAGGCCAACGAGACCCTCGTGCGCGGCTGGCACCTGGACGGGCTCGCCGTGCGCCCCGACCACCGCATGGTCGCGCACACCGGCTTCCTCCTCACGGCCCGCCGCCTGGCCTCGGGCGAGGAGGCGCTGCGCCTGAAGAAGCGCTCCAAGGTCTCCGAGTTCAAGGCCGAGGACGTCGAGGCCTGGCAGCCGGCCGACGAGGCCCGGTGGACGCCCGAGGCCCTCGGCGAACGGCCGGTCACGGACAAGAAGGCGCGCAAGGCGGCGAAGGAGGCCCGCCTCATGGCCGCGCGGTCACGCGCCGCCGAGCAGGGCGTGGACGCGTACGGTGGGAGGACCCCGACCGGGGAGCAGGACTGAGTGGACGGAGCACCGGTGGACCACCACGCGCAATCAGGCACGGAGCACGCCGAGCAGCGCCTCGCCGAGGCGCGGGAGCTGCTGCGGCAGTCCCAGGCCGAGGCCGAACGGCTGCGGCACCAGCTGCAGTCCGCCCAGCGGCACGCCGCCGGCCTGAGCGAACGCCGTCGGGCCGCCGAGGCCCAGACGCAGACGACCGCCCGCAACAACCGGCGCATGGTCGAGCTGCTCGAGGCCACGCGCGCCGAGATCACGACGCTCAAG
Source organism: Micrococcus sp. PSi08 (assembly GCF_054960655.1). Taxonomy (NCBI): domain Bacteria; kingdom Bacillati; phylum Actinomycetota; class Actinomycetes; order Micrococcales; family Micrococcaceae; genus Micrococcus; species Micrococcus sp. PSi08. Next base: position 36,734 of record NZ_JBHNYP010000001.1, read on the forward strand.
GAGAACCTGGACGCCGTCACGCATCCGCCGTTCACCTTCGCCACCCTCGAGGCCGTCCACGCCCCGCGCGATCCCGAGGAGGGCGTGGAGACCGGCGCCGTGGTGCGCGGGGGAGCGGACGTCGTGCAGAACGGCCGACGGCTGCGCGTGACGGTCTCCCCGCTGCTCGACGCCGCCCGCCTCACCCCCGGCGCCCAGGTGCTGCTGGACGAGTCCAGCTCGATCGTCGGCGTCGCCCCGGGCACGGGGTCGGGTCAGCTGCTGCGCGTCAAGGAGGCGCTGCCCGACGGCGGCCTCGTCCTGGCCGGCACGGCGGACGAGGAGCGCGTGGTGCGGCGCGCGCCCGCGCTGGAGGGCGTCGACCTGCGCCACGGGGACGCCGTCACCGTGGACGCCCGCGTCGAATGGGCGCTGCGGCGGGTCGAGCTGTCCGAGGTGGACGAGGTGCTGCTGGAAGAGGTCCCGGACGTCACATTCGAGGACATCGGCGGCCTCGGCCCGCAGATCGACCGGATCCGCGAGGCCGTCGAGATCCCGTTCCTGCACCCCGAGGTCTACCGCGAGCACGGCCTGCGCGCCCCCAAGGGGATCATGCTGTACGGCCCGCCCGGCACCGGCAAGACCATGCTCGCCAAGGCCGTGGCCAACGCCCTCTCGGCCCGCAGCGCGGACGGCGAGCGCTCGTTCTTCCTCAACGTCAAGGGACCCGAGCTGCTGAACAAGTACGTGGGCGAGACCGAGCGGCAGATCCGCGTCATCTTCGACCGGGCCCGCGAGAAGGCCGACGCCGGCTTCCCCGTGGTCATCTTCTTCGACGAGATGGAGTCGCTGTTCCGCACGCGCGGCTCCGGCGTCTCCTCGGACGTGGAGACCACGATCGTCCCGCAGCTGCTCACCGAGATCGACGGCGTCGAGGCCCTCGAGAACGTGATCGTCATCGGTGCCTCGAACCGTGAGGACATGATCGACCCGGCCGTGCTCCGCCCCGGCCGACTGGACGTGAAGATCCGCGTGGACCGTCCCGACGCCGCCGGCGCCGCGGAGATCATGGCCAAGCACCTCACCGCGGACGTGCCCCTGCACGCCGACGACGTCGCCGCGGCCGGCTCCGCGGACGCGGCCCGCGCGACGCTCATCGCCCGGACCGTCGCCGCCCTCTACGACCGCGGCGGAGACACCGCGCTGGCGGAGCTGACGGACGTGTCCGGCACGACCCACGCCCTGCACCTGGCCGACCTCGTCTCGGGCGCCGTGGTGGCCGACGTCGTGGACCGCGCCAAGCGGCACGCGGTGCGCGACTACCTCGCCGCCGGCCAGGCCCCGGCCGCGCTCGGCGTCCGCGAGGGCCACCTGCGCGAGGCCGTGGCCGCGGTGATGGAGGACCAGACGGACCTGCTGGCCACGGTCGCGCCCGCCGAGTGGGCGCGCACCTCCGGCTGGCGCGGTCCTCGGCTGCGCTCGCTGCGCATGGTCCGGGGGGTCGAGGCATGAGCGCGTTCGGCCGCGGGGCCGCGGACGGCTTCGCCCGGGTCGCCGCCGTCGACGTCGGCCCGACCCCCGCCTTCGAGGGCCAGCGCCGGCTGTTCCACGGCGCGGCCGTGCCCCCGAACGGGCGGGACGCCGCCGGCTGGGGCGTGCACCGCGTGATGGGCACGGAGACCGAGTTCGGCATCCACGCGCCGGCCAACCCGGGGGCGCACCACAGCGTGCTCTCGGTCGAGCTCGTGAACGCGTACGCGGACCTGGTCACCCGGTCCGGCTCGGCGGTGGCCGGCACGGAGTGGGACTACACGGGGGAGTCGCCGCTCGTGGACGCCCGCGGCTGGCGGCTGCCGCGTTCGGCGGCGCACCCCTCGCAGCTGACCGACGAGGCGCTCGTGGGCCCGGACGGGGAGCCCGTGCACCTGCTGCTGTCCACCGTGCTGGCCAACGGCGCGCGCTGGTACGTGGACCACGCCCACCCGGAGTACTCGTCGCCGGAGACGACCACCCCGCGGGACGCCATGGTGTGGGACGCCGCCGGGGACCTGGTCGCGCAGGCGGCGGCCGAGCACATCGGCCAGGCCGAGGGCGCCCCGGAGGTGCTGGTCTACAAGAACAACGTGGACGGCAAGGGTCAGTCCTACGGCGCGCACGAGAACTACCTCGTGGCCCGGTCCCTCGACTTCGAGGAGCTCACCGCCGTCCTGCTGCCGTTCTTCGCGGCGCGGCAGGTGCTCGTGGGCGCGGGCCGCGTGGGCCTCGGCCCGGCGGGGGAGCGGCCGGGCTTCCAGCTGTCCCAGCGGGCGGACTACTTCGAGGAGCCCGTGGGCCTGGAGACCACGATCCACCGGCCGATCGTCAACACGCGGGACGAGCCGCACGCCCGCCCCGAGGCCTACCGCAGACTCCACGTGATCATCGGCGACGCGACGCTGAGCCAGCACGCCACGTGGCTGCGGATGGGCATGACCGCGCTCGTCCTCGCGATGGCCGAGGCCGGGACGGCGCCCCGGCTCACCCTGGACGACCCGGTGGCCGCGTTGCAGACGATCAGCCACGACCCGGGTCTGCGGGCCACGGTGCCGCTGCTCGAACGCACCGCGGACGGCCCCGTGCGCCGGCACTGGACCGGGCTGCAGATCCTGCGGTCCTACCTGGACGCGGCCCGCGCCCACTGCGCCGCCTTCGGGGTGACGGATCCGCAGACGCGCGAGGTGCTGGAGGCCTGGGCCATCGACCTCGACGACGCCACCGCGGATCCGCTGTCCCTGAGCGACCGCGCCGATTGGGCGGCCAAGCTGCGCGTCCTCGAGGGCCTGCGGGCCCGCACGGGCGCGGACTGGACCGACCCCCGCCTCGCGATGGTGGACCTGCAGTACGCCGACCTGCGCCCGGCCCGCTCCCTGCACCGCCGCCTCGTGGCCGCCGGCGCCCTCCGGACGCTCGCCGACGAGGCGGAGATCCGTGCCGCCGTCGCCACGCCGCCGCGGGCCACCCGCGCGTGGACCCGCGGCAACCTCGTGGGCCGCCACGGTGACCGCGTGGCCGGCGCCGCGTGGGAGACCCTGCTGCTGCGCGGGGCGGGGGAGCGGGTGCACCGGCTGCACCTGGCCGAGCCGCTGGTCGGCGCCGCCGTCGACCTGCCCGGCTGGTGGGAGGACGCCGCCGCGCCCCGGCCCGACGACGAGGCGCTCGTGGCCACGCTGCCGCCGCTGTTCGGCGCGCGGGCCTGAGGCGAGGGCGGGCGCTCAGCCCGCGACGGCCGCGCGCACGCGGCCCAGCAGGGCGTCCGCCCGCGCGACGAGACGGTCCGCCCGGTCGACGTCGGTGCGCAGGACGCCCTCCAGGCCCTCGTCGCGGAGGGGGCCCAGGTTGGTCTCGAGGGTGACCGCGGCGGCGGTGAGGCCGCCCCGGACGCAGCCGAGCGCCGCACCGACGTCGGAGAGCACGTTCGGGTTCGCCGCGTCCAGCACACGCTCGGCCAGGTCCAGCGCACGCTCGGCGACGTCGACGATCCCGCGGGGCGGCTGGACGGCCTCGGCCAGGGCGGCCTGGATCGCGGCCGAGCGCCGGGCCCGGTCCTCCGGGGTGTCGCGGGGCAGCCCGAACGCCTCGGCCACGGCGCCGAAGCCCCGCTCGTCGCCGTCGGCGAGGCCGAGGCACGCCGCGATCAGGCCCTCCGATGCCCGGGCGTCCTCCTCGGCCGCGCTGAACCGGGCCGCCATGGCCAGCAGTCCGGCGCCCTCGGCGACCGCGAGCGCGCCCGTCGCGCCGCCGCCGGGGGTGGGCTCGCCGGAGGCGAGGCGCCCCAGATAGCTCTCGATGCTCTCGTCGCGGATCATGCCCCCACGGTGCCAGACCGGGCCCGACCGCGGCCCGCCCTCAGGCGCGCTCCCAGGAGGCGACCGGCCCCGGGACGATCGTGAACAGCGGGTGCACGTCGGGGACGGGCGTGTCCGACCACCGTTCGAGCCAGGCGGGGCTGCGCGCGGCCAGCTTGGCGCACAGGTGACGCCACTCCAGGTCGCGCTGGCCCGTGGTGGCCGGGATCGGTGCGAGACCGGCGGGCGGGATGCGCACCGCGCCGTCGGGGGCGGGGCACGGCCGGTCGATCCGGGAGTGGTCGAAGCGATAGCCGCGCGCCGTGGCCTCGGCCTCGAGGCCGGAGAGGAACGCACCGATCGCGCCGGACGGGTCCGGGTGCTCCCGGAACCTCAGCAGCTGCGGGTGGTCCCGATACCCGCGCGTGCGGCCGGCCAGGACGGCCTGCGCGAGCAGGGCCTCGCGCCAGGCGCCCGTCAGGCCCTGACGGTCGAGGTGGCGGGGGTGAAGGGTCCACAGGCGCATGCCCCCATCCTGCCAGCGCGGGGCAACCCGGGGGCGTGGGGCTGAAACGTGGCCCGCGCGTGGGGCAGGATGGGTGGACGCGGACGGAGCACACCGACCCGCGTCGACGCACGAGGAGGCCACCATGTCCCAGGAGCAGATCCGCCCACGCCCGTCCGGCGGCGACGACGAGACCGGCGCCGCGGCGGGCCAGGCGCACGTGAAGCCCGCGGCCCAGGACCAGCGCCTGGACAGCCTGCTGGACGAGATCGACTCGGTGCTGGAGTCCAACGCCGAGGAGTTCGTCAAGGGCTTCGTCCAGAAGGGCGGCCAGTGACCGACGCGGACCGCGCCCGCCGGATCTTCGGCCTGGAGACGGAGTACGGCGTCCAGCACTGGAACCCGCAGGGGCGCCCGCTCAGCCCCGAAGAGGTCGTCCGCTACCTCTTCCGGCCCGTCGTCGAGTGGGGGCGGTCCTCGAACGTGTTCGTGGCCAACGGCTCCCGGCTCTATCTCGACGTCGGCTCCCACCCCGAGTACGCGACCGCCGAGTGCTCGACGCTCGACGAGCTCATCGCCTCGGACGGGGCGGGGGACCTGCTGCTGCACGACCTCGTGGTCCAGGCCGAGGAGCGCATGGCCGCGGACGGGGTCGGCGGCCGGATCCACCTCTACCGCAACAACGCCGACTCCTCGGGCAGCTCCTACGGCTCCCACGAGAACTACCTGCTGCGCCGGCGCACCGAGTACCGGCGGCTCACCGAGGCGCTCGTCCCGTTCCTCGTCTCCCGGCAGATCCTCGTGGGCGCGGGCCGCGTCGTGCCCGCCGGCACGTGGCCCGAGGGCGAGGGCCCGGCCCACTTCGCGTTCTCCCAGCGCGCCGACTTCGTGCAGGACGGCGTGTCCTCCTCCACCACGCGGTCCCGGCCGATCATCAACACGCGGGACGAGCCGCACGCGGACGCCTCCGAGTACCGGCGCCTCCACGTGATCGTGGGGGACACGAACCTCTCCGAGCACACCCACCTGCTGCGCTTCGGCGCCACCGACCTGCTGCTGCGGATGATCGAGGCGGGCTTCCCGCTCGGGGACCGCGTCGTCGCCCACCCCACCCGTGCGGTGCGGCAGATCTCCCACGACCTCACCGGCACGGCCCGCATCGCGCTCCGGGAGGGGGAGGCCTCCGCCCTCGAGCTGCAGGAGCACTACCTCGAGCGGGCCCGCGCCTTCGTCGCCGCGGAGGGTGCCCACCACGACCGGGTGGGGGAGGTCCTCACCCTGTGGGGCGAGGTGCTCGACGCCGTCCGCACCGGTGACCGGTCCCGCATCGAGGACCGCATCGACTGGGCGATCAAGCTGCGCCTGCTGGAGGACTACCGGGCCCGCCACGACCTGGGCTGGGACGCGCCCCGCCTCGCCCAGCTGGACCTGGCCTTCCACGACATCGACCCCGACCGGGGGCTGTTCCGCCTGCTGCTGCGGCGCGGGGCCGTCGCGCGCCTGCTGCCCGAGGACGCCGCCCGGTCCGCCGTGGAGGCCGCCCCGCCCACCACCCGGGCCCGTGTGCGCGCGGACTTCGTGTCCCGCGCCCGGGAGCGCGGCCTGGACTACGCCGTCGACTGGACGACCCTGAAGCTCACCGACCATCCGCTGCACGCGATCGTGACGAAGGACCCGTTCGACACGTCGTCGGCCGCCGTCGACCGGCTGTTCGAGCGGATCGCCTGACAGCGCGCGTCCAGGACGCGCCGTTAGGGTGACCCGCATGAGTTCGTTCGAGACCCCCCAGCCCCCGACGGCCCGCCGCCGTCGCCGCCTGCTGCCGCTGCTGTCCCTCGGCGCCGCGGGCCTGATGCTGGCCACCGCCTGCGCCACCGGCGACGACGGCGCGGACCAGCCCCACAGCGACACCGCGTCGGCCTCCACGTCGGCCGCCCCCGAGCGGGCGGCCGTCGGCGAGGGCCAGGGGGAGCCGGACGCCCTGACGGGTGTCACCTTCACGGAGGGCGACGGCGGGGCGCCGACGGTCGAGATCGACGGGGAGATCGACACCGACCAGCCCACCACGCGCGTGCTGACCGCCGGCGAGGGGGAGCAGGTGCAGGAGGGCGACGTCCTGAAGATGTCGATCGCCGTCGTCGATCCGGCCAGCGGCGAGGTGGTCGCCGAGAACTTCAGCGGCGAACCGGAGGCCGTGCCCGTGGACGACCAGCTCAAGTCCATGAACCCGGAGATCCACGAGATGCTGGTGGGCAGCGGCGCCGGCACGATCGTCGCCGCGTACAGCCCCGAGTACGACGTCTCCGTCCCGCAGACCGAGAGCGCGTCGCCGAGCGCCTCCCCCTCCACCCAGACGCAGCCCGCCCAGCTGTTCGTCTACAAGATCGACGCCATCCTGCCGACGCAGGCCGAGGGCGAGGAGGTGACCGAGCGGGACGAGCGCCTGCCCGACGTCACCGTGGACGAGCAGAGCGGTCGGCCGAGCATCGCGAAGCCCGACGGCGAGGCGCCCCAGGAGCTGGTGGTCCAGCCCCTGATCGAGGGCGAGGGCCACGAGGTCGGGGCGGACGACACCGTGACCGTGCAGTACGAGGGCGTGACGTGGTCCGACGGCGAGGTCTTCGACTCGTCCTGGGAGACGGGCCAGGCGATCACGTTCTCCCTCAACCGGGTCATCGAGGGCTGGAAGGAGGGTCTGGCCGGCCAGAAGGTGGGCTCGCGCGTCCTCCTGTCGATCCCGGCCGAGAAGGCCTACGGTGAGCAGGGCAGCCCGCCGGACATCGGCGAGAACGAGCCCCTGCTGTTCGTGGTGGACATCCTGGACGCCCAGGCGTCCGCCACCCCGTCGGCCAACTGACCCCGTCCACGAGAACCCCAGAGGAGAGCACCGTGTCCTTCGGACAGCGCGACTACGACCGCACCAAGCCCGAGATCGACTTCCCGGGCGAGACCCCGCCCACCGAGCTCGTGGTGGAGGACCTGATCGAGGGCTCCGGCCCGGCCGTCGAGGCCGGCTCCCGCGTGCAGGTCCACTACGTGGGCGTGGCCTGGTCCACCGGCGAGGAGTTCGACGCCTCGTGGAACCGCGGCACCCCGCTGCCCCTGACCGTCGGCGTCGGCCAGGTCATCGCCGGCTGGGACCAGGGCCTGCTCGGCATGAAGGTCGGCGGCCGCCGCCGCCTCGAGATCCCGCCGCACCTGGGCTACGGCGCCCGCGGCGCCGGCTCCGCGATCGGGCCGAACGAGACGCTCATCTTCGTCTGCGACCTCGTCTCGGTCGACTGACCCCGGGCCCCGTGACCCCACCCGCCCCACGGCGCGCCGGCGACGAGGCCGCCGAGCGCATCATCTCGCTGCTGTGGCTGCTGCTCTCGGCGCCGCACGGCCTCGAGCGTGACCGGATCCGACGGCAGGTCGTCGGCTATGAGGGGCTCACGGACACCGCTTTCGAGAAGCTCTTCCAGCGGGACCGCCGCGTGCTGCGCGCCGTGGGGGTCCCGCTGGAGACCCTCGAACCCGCGGGCTTCGACGAGGGCGAGGCGGGGGTGCGGCACCGCGTCGTCCGCGACGCGCTGCTGCTGCGCGACCTCGACCTGACCGTGGACGAGCGCCGCGCCCTCGTGCGGGCGCGGCGCCTGTGGGGCGACTCGCCGCTGCGCGCCGACGTCGTCCGCGCCGTGGGCCTGCTGTTCCAGCCGGCCACCGACCTCACGGGCGATGACGAGCTGGCCGGGTACCACACCCTCATGCCCCGGGCCGACCCCCGGCTCGAGGCCCTCACCCAGGCCGTGGCCGACGAGGCCGTGCTGCGCTTCCCCTACCGCGACGCGCGGGGGCGGGCCACCCGGCGCACCGTGCGGGCCTGGTACCTCACCCTCGTGCGCGGCCGCTGGTACCTCACCGGCTGGGACCTCGACCGCGGCGCCGAGCGCAGCTTCCGGCTCACCCGGATGGAGGGGGAGCCGCGCCGCGTCGAGCGGGCGACGGACGCCCCCGGCCGTCCCGAGGACCACGACCACGCCGGCCTCGTGGCGCGCCTGGCCGGGCAGGCCGACGCCGAGCGGGTCCGGGTGTGGCTCGCGCCCGGCCGGGGTCAGGGCGTCCGCGCGGTCGGTGAGCCCGCCGAGCCCCGGGTCGAGGACGGCGCCGCACCGGGGCCCGACTGGGAGCTCTGGGAGGCCCCCGCCGGGCCGCGCGAGGACGGCCTCGCCGCGGAGATCGGCGGCCTGCTGGGCCGGGCCGTGCCCTCCGCCGCGCACCCGGACCTGACCGACCGCGTCCGCGCGGGCCTGGCCGCCGCGGCGGAGGCCCACGCCGGCCCCGCCGACCCGGCCCTGCTCGAGGTCCCGCTCGCCGCGCCCGTCCGACGTCGCGCCCGCGACTCGAGCGAGGACCTCGTGGGCCGCCTGCTGGACATCGTGGGGCTGGCCAACCGGGCCGGTGGGGTGGACCGGGCGGAGCTGCGCGCCCGCCTCGGCATCACCGACGAGCGCCTCGACGCCGACCTCGAGACGCTGCGCTACTGCGGCATGCCCGAGCGGGACTTCCCCGGCTTCCAGTTCGAGGTGGCGGAGGTCGGTGGCCGCGTCCACGTGGAGCGCGCCGCCGACCTGGCCGGTCCCGTGCGGCTGACGCGCCCCGAGGCGCACAGCCTCGTCGCCGCCCTGCAGACGGTCGCGGACCTGCCGGTGCTGGACGAGGCCGACCGCGAGGCCGCTCGCTCCGCCCAGCGCCGGATCCGCGCCGCGGTCCTGGACGCGGGGGCCCCGGATGCGGACGACGCGGACGACGCCGCCCTCCGGGAGGCCGAGGCGCACACCGCCGGCGAGCCCCCGGTCGCCGTCGCCGCCCACTGGGACGTGGCCGTGGACCCCGCGACGGTGCGCACCCTGCTGGCCGCCGTGGCGGAGCGGGCCGTCGTCCATCTGACCTACCGCTCCGTGCATGCCGATGCCCTCACCGAGCGGGACGTGGAGCCGCTGGCCCTCGTGCAGGACGGGGCGCGCCTCTACCTGCAGGCGTGGTGCCGTCGCGCCGAGGACCACCGGGTGTTCCGGGTGGACCGGATCAGCGCGCCCGCACCCACGGGGGAGACGTTCGCGCCCCGGGCTCGGCCCGCGCGCTGGCGGGTCCATCCCGACGACACTGCGGGGGTGCCGGTGCTGCTGCGCTGGGCCCATCCCGTCCGCGACGCGGCCGCCGGCTACCGCCCGGACGCCCAGGCCGACCTGCCCGACGGCGACCGGCTCACCCGGGTGCATCTGACCGACGCCGCCGTGGCGGCCGCGCTGGTCGGACGCCACGGCGGCGCCGTCGAGGTGCTGGCCCCCGCCGACCTCCGGACGTCCGTGGCGGACGCGCTGGGCGATGCCCTCGCGGCCCTGCCGGCGCGGTAGCCTGGACCCCGGAACCCCATCGAAAGGACCCTTCATCATGGCTGGACTCCAGGGCTGGCAGCTCGTCATCATCATCCTGCTCGCGATCCTGCTCTTCGCGGCGCCGAAGCTGCCCGCGATGGCCCGCAACCTCGGCCAGTCGATGCGCATCTTCTCCTCCGAGGTGAAGCAGATGCGCACCGAGGGCAAGGGCACCACGGACGAGCGCTCCGGCGCCGGCTCCACCGCCGCGGACGAGCCGGTCGAGGGCCGCGTCGTCGAGCGTGACGAGACCGACCCGCGCGACCCGCGCTGAGCCGGAAGGACCCCCACCCGATGACCGAGGTCGACGAGGTCGCCCGCCGCACCCGGCGCCGCCGGAAGCGGCGGGACAACCCCACCGGCGAGATGCCGCTGCGCGAGCACCTCACGGAGCTGCGCAACCGACTGCTGAAGTCGGCGCTCGCCGTCGCGGTCGGCATGGTGATCGGCTTCCTCGTCTACCAGCCGGTCATGGCGGAGCTGTTCCGCCCGGTCAAGGAGATCGCCAGCCAGGGACACACGGCGGCCGTCGCCTATGACACGGTGGCCTCGCCGTTCGACCTCATGCTCAAGGTCAGCATGTTCATCGGGCTCATCCTGTCCAGCCCGGTCTGGCTCTACCAGATCTGGGCATTCATCGTGCCGGGTCTGAAGAAGGCCGAGAAGAAGTACGCCCTGGGCTTCATCGCCGCGGCCGTGCCCCTGTTCATCTTCGGCATCGCGCTGGGGTGGCTCGTGATGCCGCAGGCCGTCCAGTTCTTCGTGGGCTTCACTCCCGAGGGCGGCGCGAACCTCCCGACGGCGTCGGTGTACATCAGCTTCGTCACGCGTCTCTACCTCGCGTTCGGCGTGGCCATGGTCCTGCCGGTGCTGCTGGTGGGACTGAACATGCTCGGCATCCTGCCGGGCCGCACGATCGTCCACCACTGGCGCATCACCGTCTTCGTGATCATGCTGATCGCCGCGATCGCCGCCCCCGGTGCGGACGCCATCTCCATGTTCTACATGGCGATCCCGCTCGTCGTCCTCTTCGGCGTGGCCATCGTCCTGTGTCTGTGGGGCGATCGGCGTCGCGACCGTCGGAAGGGCCAGCGTGAGATGGACGTCGAGGCGGAGCTCGCCGCAGGCCCGAAGCCGCTCGATCAGATCTGAGCGGCGCCCGCCGCAGCCCTCCCGCCCGGACGCACGAGCACGACGGTGTCCGGACCCGCCAGTAGGGTGGGGCCATGGCCCACCATCCCGCGTCCGCGACCCCGCACGACGAACCCGAGCTGAGCCCGGCGGAGCGCTACGCCCGTGCCCGGGCGGCCCGGCACCATGCCGGCTCCGAGCTCGGCCGGTTCGCCGCACGCGTGGGCTTTCCCCTCGACGACTTCCAGCGCCGCGCGTGCGCCGAGGTCGAGGACGGCCACGGCGTCCTCGTCGCGGCGCCCACCGGTGCCGGCAAGACGGTGGTCGGCGAGTTCGCCGTCCACCTGGCCCTGGCCCGCGGCACGAAGGCGTTCTACACCACCCCCATCAAGGCCCTCAGCAACCAGAAGCACGCGGACCTCGCCCGCGTGCACGGCGCGGAGAACGTCGGCCTGCTCACGGGGGACACCTCCGTCAATCCGGACGCGCCCGTCGTCGTGATGACCACCGAGGTGCTGCGCAACATGCTGTACGCGCAGTCGGACACCCTCATCGACCTCGGCTTCGTCGTCATGGACGAGGTCCACTACCTCGCCGACCGGTTTCGGGGACCGGTGTGGGAGGAGGTCATCATCCACCTGCCCGAGCACGTGCAGCTGATCTCCCTGTCCGCCACGGTGTCCAACGCCGAGGAGTTCGGCGCCTGGCTCGACACGGTCCGGGGCGCCACCACCGTGATCGTCTCGGAACACCGGCCGGTGCCGCTGTGGCAGCACATCATGGCCGGGGGCCGGCTCTACGACCTGTTCGCCGAGGACATCGCCTTCGAGGACGCCGCGGACCGGGACGGGGAGGCCCTGCTCAACCCCGAGCTCAAGCGCCTGGGGGAGGAGGCCGAGCGCCGGTTCCAGCGCGCCGACTGGGGGCGCCCCGGGCGGCAGCAGCACCGCGACGGGCGCGGGGGCGGCACGAAGGGGCGGGCCAGGGGCGGCCGGCACACGGGTCGCGACGGCGGCCGGGGCCGGACCGGCTCGTCCGCACTGGACCGGGAGCGGCCGGTCTCTGGTCGGCCGGGCGGTCACGACGGCGGCCCGCGGCGCGGACCGCGGCTGTCCACGTCGCGTCCGGAGATGATCCGGGTCCTCGACCGCGACGGGCTGCTGCCATGCATCACCTTCATCTTCTCCCGGACCGGCTGCGACGCCGCCGTGGAGCAGTGCCTGCGGGCCGGGCTCGACCTCACCACGGCGCGGGAGAAGGCGCTCGTGGCCGAGCGGGTCGAGGAGGCGGCGCGCCTGCTGCCCGTCGAGGACCTGGAGATCCTCGGGTTCTGGGCGTGGCGGGACGGCCTGTCCCGGGGCTTCGCGGCCCACCACGCCGGCATGCTGCCCCCGTTCAAGGAGGCCGTCGAGGACCTGTTCACCGCCGGCGCGCTCAAGGCCGTGTTCGCCACGGAGACCCTCGCCCTCGGCATCAACATGCCGGCCCGCTCCGTGGTGATCGAGAAGCTGGTCAAGTTCAACGGCGAGAACCACGTCGACATCACGCCGGGGGAGTACACCCAGCTGACGGGCCGGGCGGGCCGCCGCGGCATCGACGTCGAGGGCCACGCCGTGGTGATGTGGCGTCCCGGGCTGGACCCGGCCGCCGTCGCGCGCCTGGCCTCGCGCCGCACGTACCCGCTGCGCTCCTCGTTCCGGCCCACCTACAACATGTCCGCGAATCTGCTGGCGCAGGTCGGCGCGGAGCAGGCGCGGGGCATCCTCGAGTCCTCGTTCGCCCAGTTCCAGGCGGACCGCTCCGTGGTGGGCCTGGCCCGCGAGCTCCGTTCGAAGCAGGCCAGCCTCGAGAAGTACGAGGAGGCCATGCAGTGTCACCTCGGCGACTTCGCCGAGTACCTCACCCTGCGCAAGGAGCTCGCGGCCGCGGAGAAGTCCGGCTCGCAGGGACGCCGTCGAGCCCACCTGGCCGCCGTGAAGGACTCGCTCGCGAACCTCGCGGTCGGGGACGTCGTCGAGCTCGATGCCGGCCGCTCACTCGGCCGGGCCGTCGTCGTGTTCCCCGCCGGCAACCCCCAGAATCCGCGCGTCGGCGTCGTCACGGACAAGGCGCAGCTGCGCCGCATCACGGTGGACGACGTCGCCGGGCCGGTCGAGCCGGTGGCAGGCGCCGCCCTGCCCCAGGTGGTGCAGGTGAAGACGCCCGCGCAGCGCAAGGACGTCGCCGCGCTCATGCGCGAGGCCGTGCGCACGGGCCGCCCGCCCGCCGGAGGCCGCAGCACGGCGGGCTTCCGCCTCCGGGAGGACCCGGCCGCGCCCCGGGTCGAGGAGCTGCGCCGGGCGCTGCGCCGCCACCCGTGCCACGGCTGCCAGGACCGCGAGGAGCACGCCCGCTGGGGCGACCGCTGGTGGGCCATGCGGCGGGAGGTCTCCGTCCTGAGGGAGCGCATCGCGGGCCGCACCAACACCATCGCCCGCACGTTCGACCGCGTGGTCGGTCTGCTGCGCGCCTACGGCTACGTGCAGGAGGACGCGCCCTCACCCCGTGCGGCGCTCACGGAGCGCGGCGAGGCCCTGCGCCGGATCTACGGCGAGCGGGACCTGTTCACCTCGCTGGTGCTGCAGGATCCGGCCATGGACGGCCTGACGCCGGAGGAGTGGGCCGCCGTCGCCGCGCTGCTCGTGTACCAGGGCAAGGGGGAGACCGAGCCCGGACTGGTCCCGATGCCGACCCCCCGGCTCGCGCGCGTCGTGGAGGCCGCCGAGCGCATCGAGGAGCGCCTGCGCACGGACGAGGCCCAGGCCCGGCTCGAGCCGACGCCCCGGACGGACCCCGGGCTGGTGGCACCCATGCACCGCTGGGTGCGGGGCGCCACCCTGCGCCGCACCCTTGACGGCGCGGACCTCGCCGCGGGCGACTTCGTCCGCTGGGCGCGGCAGGTCATCGACGTGCTGGGCCAGCTGGCCAACGTCCCCGGGGACACCCGTCGCAGCCGTGCCTGCCGCCGGGCCGCGGACCTCGTCTCCCGCGGCGTCGTGGCCACCTCGCTGCCGGCGGCCTCGGCGCCGCGCGCGGACGAGGACTGACACGGGCTAGGGTGGGCGGGTGAGCGCACACCTGTTGACCCGCGGCATCATCCACTCCACGACGGACCCGTACGCACAGGCGCTGCTGGTCCGGGACGGGATGATCGCCTGGCTCGGCGCGGACGACTCCGCGGACCGCGTGGCCGATCCGGGTGACGAACGGCGGGACCTCGACGGCGCCGTCGTCGTGCCCGTGTTCGTCGAGCCGCTGGCCCGGCCCGCGGACGCGCGTGACGCGCTGAGCCGCGGCACCGCCGTCGTGACGGTCCTGGCCGGGCCCGAGGACACGGGCGCCGCGCCCGCCGACGAGGACATCCAGACGGTCGTCTACCGGCACGCCGACCGCGTGGACGCCGAGGCGGCCGGGGTGTGGCTGCCCGTCAGGACCGACACCGACCCCGCCACGCTCACCGGCCTCCTGACGGCCTCGACCCAGGCGGGGGAGCAGGCCTACCTCGTCCCCGACGGCGGTGCGGACGCCGGGCCCGCCGCCCAGGACGTGGCCCTGACCGCCCTGCGCTCGGTCGCGGAGGAACTCGGCACCGCCGCCCTGGGCCGCGTGCGCCATCGGCTCGTGGTCACCCACTCGGTCACCGCCGAGGACCGCGCCTTCCTGGCCGCCGCCGGGGTCAGCGCCACCGTCGTCCCCGACGCGGACGGCGTGCTGCACGCCCCCGTGGCGAGCCTGCTGGCCGACGCCGTCTCCGTGTGCCTGGGCGCCGGCCCGGCCGGGGACCCGTGGGCCGCCGTCCGGTCGGCGCTGTCCCACCCCGACCCGGACGAGCGCATCTCCGCCCGCTCCGCCTTCGCCGCCGCGACCCGCACCCCGCTGCGCGCGCTGCCCGACGCTCCGGCGGCCGGCCTGTCCGTCGCCCCGCGCCTGAGCGTGTCGGCCCCGGCAGTGTTCGGCGTCTGGGACGCGGACGCGGTCGCTGTGCAGTCGCCGGACGGCCGGGTGGCGGCGTGGAGCACGGACACCCGAGCCGGCACCCCGCTGCTGCCGGCCCTCGACGCCGAGACCGCCCTGCCCCGCTGGCGGGCCACCTGGGTGGACGGCCGGATCGCCGCGGAGGACGTGGCCCGCGACGCGCGCGATGGCGCGACGCCGGCCTGAGACCTCCGCTTCCTATACTCGAACGGATGCGATGGCCCGTCCGACCGGCGGGCCGCCCCCACGACCCCGGCCGGAAGGCGAGAACCGCACATGCGCGTGCTGACCATCATCCCCACGTACAACGAGATCGAGTCGCTGCCGCTGACCCTCGGCCGACTCCGTGACGCCGTCCCGGAGTCCGACGTTCTCGTGGTGGACGACGCCTCCCCGGACGGCACCGGCGACTGGGCCGACGCCCGCGCCGCCGAGGACCCCTCGGTGCACGTGCTGCACCGCACCACCAAGGACGGCCTGGGCGGTGCCTACATCGCCGGGTTCCGCTGGGGCCTGGAACGCGGCTACGACGTCCTGGTCGAGATGGACGCGGACGGCTCGCACCAGCCGGAGCAGCTGCCGCGCCTGCTGGAGGCCGTCCGCACCGCGGACCTGGTGATCGGCTCGCGCCGCGTGCCGGGCGGAAAGATGGTGAACTGGCCGACCTCCCGCAAGATGATCTCGTGGGCCGGCTCCCTGTACCCGCGGATCATGCTCGGCCTCAACCTGACGGACATCACGGCGGGCTACCGCGCCTACCGGGCCGACACGCTCCGTGCGATCGACCTCGACGCGATCGAGTCCAAGGGCTACGGGTTCCAGGTGGACATGACCTTCCGCACGGCCCGCCTCGGCAAGCGGATCGTCGAGGTCCCGATCACGTTCGTGGAACGTGAGCTCGGCGAGTCCAAGATGAGCGGCGGTATCATCGGCGAGGCCGTGGTCAACGTGACCCGGTGGGGCCTGGCCGCGCGCTGGGAGGGCCTGCGCGCCCGCCTCGGCCTCTGAGGCGCACAGCCCCCGAAGGACGACGGGGCCGGATCCATGGCGGATCCGGCCCCGTCGTGCATGGGGGAGCGGCGGGTCAGGCGTCAACCTCCTCGCCGCGGCTGGCGCGCAGCTTGTTGAGCTGGATCTTGTAGGTCTCCTCCAGCTCCTCGAGACTGCGGCGCTCGCGCAGCATGTCCCAGTGGGTGCGCACGGGCTTGCCCTCGGTCTCAGCCGGCTTCTCGCCGCTGACGAGGAACGCCTCCTTGCCGGTCTTCGAGGTCCAGGTCGCCGGCACGTCCGCCTCCACGGAGAAGGTCACGAACACCTGCTCGCCGTCCTCCGTGCGGTACTCCACCCGCTGCCGGGCGGCGGGCTCGACGCCGGCCTCGGACTCCAGGGACTGCGCGCCCAGGCGCATGCCCCGCAGGCTGCGATCGCTCACGTTTCCTCCTCGTCAGGCCGCGCCGAGGCCCGCGCGGGGGCGCGGGCCGATCGAGGCGCGGCGGGTCGTCCTCACTGATGGAACCATTCAGTGTCCCACAGCATTCCCGTCCGCCTCGCCGGCCGGGCGGGTGCCGGGGGTGCGGCCGGCCGACGGGTCGGGCTCGATCTCCTGCGGCGTGGCGAGGGCCTCGTCGAGCGAGGTCTGCGGCATGTCCTCCGCCGTCACCGCGCCGGCGGTCATCGCGTCCATGACGCCGCTGGCGCGCAGGGCGTCCGCGGTGGTGGGCCGGGACCCACGCGGCCGCCGCGCGCGCTCCGGGGTGACGCCGGCGTGCTCGGCTCCCGACTCGCCCGCGCGGTCCCCGGAGTCCCGACGCCGGGGTGCGTGCTCCGGGGTGGGGCGGCCGCCGTCGCCGGGGGCGAACGCCTCACCGAGGCCCTGCAGGGCGCGGGTGAGCTCGGCAGGGACCACGAACATGGTGGTGGCCTGGCCGTCGGCGATCTTGGGCAGGGACTGCAGGTACTGGTAGGCCAGGACCTCGGAGTCGGCGCCGCCGGAGTGGATGGCGTCGAAGACCACCTCGATCGCCTCCGCCTCGGCGTTGGCGCGCAGCACGCGGGCCTGAGCCTCGCCCTCGGCGGAGAGGATCTGGGACTGGCGCTCGCCCTCGGCCGTGAGGATGGCGGCCTGCTTCGTGCCCTCGGCGGTGAGGATGGCGGCGCGACGGTCGCGCTCGGCGCGCATCTGCTTCTCCATCGAGTCCTGGATGGACATGGGCGGGTCGATGGCCTTGAGCTCCACCCGCGAGACCCGCAGGCCCCAGCGCGTGGTGGCGTCGTCCAGCACGCCGCGCAGCTGGGAGTTGATGGAGTCGCGAGAGGTCAGGGCCTCCTCGAGGTTCATGCCGCCCACGACGTTGCGCAGGGTGGTGGTGGTGAGCTGCTCCACCGCGTGGATGTAGTTGGCGATCTCATAGGTCGCGGCCTTGGCGTCCGTGACCTGGAAGTAGACGACCGTGTCGATGGAGACGACGAGGTTGTCCTCGGTGATCACCGGCTGGGGCGGGAAGGAGACGACCTGCTCGCGCATGTCCACCATCGGGAGCATGCGGTCCACGAACGGGATGATCAGGGTCAGCCCGGCGCCGGCCGTGCGGTTGTACTTGCCGAGGCGTTCGATGTTGGCCGTCCGCGCCTGCGGGATGATCTTGACCGAGGAGGCCACGATCACCGCCGCGAGGACGGCGAGGACGACGAGGACGATGAGGGTTTCCATCGGGGTCCCTTCTTCTGGGGTCGGTGCGGTCGGAACGAGGACGTGGGGCGGCTCAGGCGCCGTCCGCCTCCCAGTCGATGCGGGGGAGCGGGCGGACCACCAGGGTGGCCCCGTCGATGCGCAGGACGGTCACCTCGTCGCCGGGGGCGACCTCGGGCGCCCCGGGCTCGACGCGGGCGGACCAGGTGTCGCCGTCGACGGCGAGCGTGCCGGCGTCGCCGGTGATCGCTCCCTGGGCCGCGACGCGGCGCCCCGGGAGCGTGTCCAGGTAGGAGGCGCCGGCGCCGGTGTCCTTGCGCAGGTGGCGCAGCGCGACGGGGCGCACGGCGGCGAGCATCAGCAGGGCGACGGCGGCGAACGCCGCGAGCTGGAGCGCCAGCGGGCCGCCCACGAGCGCGACCACGCCCGCCGCGCCGGCCCCGGCGGCGATCATCAGGAAGACGAGGTCCAGGGTCAGCAGCTCGACGCCGGCCAGGCCGGCGGCCAGCACCAGCCACAGCCAGCCCGCGTTCGCCTCGATCCACTCCATGCGTGCGCTCCCCTCCGTGTCGGGTGCGCGGACGGGTCTGCCGCGCGTCGACGTGTGATCCCCATCCTGCCCTACGCAGTGGCGCCGGACACAGCGTGTCCCCAGGCGGTCCTGGAAGGAGGGGGCTACCGCCCGGTAATGTGAGCTGCATGACATCTTCACCCGTCGCGGTCTCGCCCCTGCTCCAGCCGATCACTCTGGGCCCCCTCACGCTGCCCAACCGGGTGGTCATGGCCTCGATGCACATGGGACTGGAGGACCGGCACGACGACCTGCCGCAGCTGGCGGCGTTCTACGCGGAGCGGGCACGCGGCGGCGTCGGGCTCATCGTCACCGGCGGCCTGGGCGTCGTCCCCGAGGGCACGGTGACGCTGGGCGGGGGGATGCTCGCCAGCGAGGAGGACGCGCGCGCCCATCGCGTCGTCACGGACGCCGTCCACGCAGCCGGGGGCAGGATCCTCGCCCAGCTGCTGCACGCGGGACGCTACGCCCCCAGCCCCGACCTGGTCTCGGCCTCCGCGGTGCGCGCCCCGATCTCGCGGCACACGCCCCGGGAGATGACGGCCGCGGACATCGAGCGGACCGTGAACGCGTTCGCACGCGCGGCCACGTTGGCCCTGGAGGCCGGATACGACGGCGTGGAGATCATGGCCTCGGAGGGCTACCTCCTCAACCAGTTCCTCGCCCCGGCGACGAACCGACGCGCCGACGAGTACGGGGGCGACGCCGAGCGCCGACGCCGGTTCCCGGTCGCGGTGGTCGCGGCCGTGCGCGAGGCGCTGGGGGAGCGCGGCGTGCTCTCGGTGCGCACCTCGGCGGCGGACCTCGTCCCCGACGGGCAGACGCGCGCGGAGATCGCGGACACCGCCCGGGCCTTCGAGGCCGCCGGAGCGGACGTCTTGATGACCGGCATCGGGTGGCACGAGTCGCGTGTGCCGACCATCGTGACCTCCGTGCCGCGCGCCGCGTTCCTCGCCGCCTCGGCTGACCTGACCGCCGCCGTCGACATCCCCGTGATCGCCTCCAACCGGCTGACCACCCCCGCCGAGGCGGAGGAGGCGCTGACGTCCGGGGCCGCCGCGCTCGTCGGGCTGGCCCGGCCCCTGCTGGCGGACCCCGAGTGGATGGCCGCGATCAGCGACCCGCGCGCTCGGACCCTGACCCCGTGCATCGCCTGCAACCAGGCCTGCCTCGACCACGTGTTCACCGGGGCCAAGGTCTCGTGCCTGATGAACCCCCGCGCCGGGCGGGAGACGGAGCCGGAGTACGCCGCGCCCGTCCCGGTGGCCCTCGGTCGCCGGCGCCGGATCGCCGTGGTCGGTGCCGGGCCGGCGGGCCTGACGGCCGCGGAGCGTGCGGCCCGGTTCGGGCACGAGGTCACCCTGTTCGACCGGCACGCCGAGCCCGGTGGGCAGTTCCGGCTCGCCCGCCGCATTCCCGGCAAGGAGGAGTTCGGTCCGGCGCTGGAGCACCTGGCGGCCCGCGCTGAGGCATCCGGGGTGACGCTCGTGACCGGGGAGGAGGTCTCCGCACAGGCACTCCTGACGGACGATGGGCGGCCGGGCTACGACGAGGTGCTCCTCACCACCGGCGTGCGGCCGCGGCCCGTCGATCTGCCCGGGGCGGGGGAGCCGGGCGCGCCCGCCGTCCACGCGTACGACGACGTGGTCCTGGGACACGTCGACGTCGGCCCGCGCGTCGCGGTGATCGGCGCCGGCGGCGTGGGCGTGGATGTCGCCGAGGCCCTGGCAGCCGGCACCGAACGGCCGGACGGGACACCCGAGACGCAGGCGCACTGGCGGGCCCGCTGGGGCGTGGCCCTGACCTCGGAGACGCCGGGCCAGCTCGCGAAGCCGGCCGCGGCCCGCCCCGGACGCGAGGTCCATCTGCTCCAGCGCAGCCCCGGACCCATCGGCGCCCGACTGCGCCCCACCACCGGCTGGGTGCACCGCGCCGAGCTGCGGCAGCACGGGGTCCAGCTGCACTCCGGTGTGACCTACGAGGGCGTCGGCCCCGACGGTCTGCGCGTGACCGCGCCGTCGCCGGAGGACCCCGAGGCCCGCGTG
Organism: Micrococcus sp. PSi08; assembly: GCF_054960655.1. Lineage (NCBI taxonomy): Bacteria > Bacillati > Actinomycetota > Actinomycetes > Micrococcales > Micrococcaceae > Micrococcus > Micrococcus sp. PSi08. The sequence goes on from NZ_JBHNYP010000001.1 coordinate 56,909, forward strand.
GCGCTGACCCTGGACGTGACGGACGTCGTCGTGTGCGCCGGGCAGGTGTCCGAGACGGATCTCGTCGAGGACCTCGTGGCCGCGGGCTACGCGCCGGAGGCGGTGCGCCTGATCGGCGGGGCGGCCGAAGCCCGCGAGCTCGACGCCTACCGGGCCATGGACCACGCCGTGCGGGCCGTGCAGGGCTGAGCCGCGCCGCCGGCCGGCGGGCCCTCGCGGGCGAGCGACGTCGGGGCTACGGTCGGGGCATGGCTCTCATCTACACCGCACGCCTGGACCCGGACAAGCCCGAATGGATCCGCCGCCGCCTGGTGGCGCACGGACTGCCCGAGGACGTGGCCGCCGAGAAGGTCGGCTCGTACCGGTTCGACGATCCCGCCGGTGAGATCGGCGTCGAGTCGATGGTCGTGCGCGTGGGGGACCGGCTCTATCAGACCGCGTTCGCCTACCGAGGCGAGGCACCCGCCGAAGGGGACGTCGTGGCCGAGACGGAGCACTCCGTCCTGGGACACCGCTGGGTCGTGGACGCCGCCACCGACCCGGACGCGCGCCGCATCCTCGCGGCCGCCGTGCGGGGCGAGATCCCGCAGGCCCGACTCGAGATGCACGACGAGTCCGGGACCTACCTCGAGACGCGCGCCCCGGATCTCACCCTCCGCGTGATCGGCGCCGATGCGACGGGGGAGCTCGAGGTGCCGGTCGAGCTGTCCGAGACGGACGAGGCGGACGTCGACGGCCCGCGATGCCTGGTCGCCGAGGGAGACGGTGTGCGGGCCGTCGTCGCGCGCCTGTCCTGAGGGGCGGTCCGCGCGGTCAGAGGCCGCGCGGACCCCAGGGCCGCAGCCGGCGATGGCTGGTGAGTGACATGTACAGCGCGATGCACCAGCCGAGGACGGTCCACCCCGTGAGCAGGTTCACCCAGAACACCGCCCACACGTTGGAACGGCCGCGGACGGCGGCAATGGCCCACGGAGCCAGGTAGCCCGCCGTGGCGATGGCCAGGACGACGGCGATCGTCGCGTGCAGGGGGCGGTCGCGCTGGTCGGTCATGATCGTCATGGGTCCAGGCTACGCGCGAGACCCGCCGCGCGGGCGTCCCTGTCCGCCGTTCTGCGTTGCGCCGATAATGTACATTATGTCAACTAGCCCGTTCTTCGCCTCCCCTTCGGAGGCCGCCTGCACGGCACGCGCCACATCGGGACCTGGCCCAGGAGGTCGCGCCGGCTGACGCCGGCGCCGCGTGCCGGGGATTCACTCCCCCGGGTCTGTGGACAGCCGGTCCAGCAACGGCAGGACGGCCGCCACCGCCGTCCGGCTCTCGTGCCAGAGCCCGTGTCGCAACCGGGAATGGACGGCCTGCTGACTGATCCCGAGCTCGGCCGCCGCCTCTCGCTGACTGGCGCCGGCTTCGACCAGCCGTCCCGCCGCGTGCTGATCAGCGGACCGGCGCCGTTCCACCGTGGCGACCAGCTGCAGGGTGGCCTCCGCACAGCGTAGATCGGCCTCTCGGCCGGCATCCGAGGCGCGGTCCGCGCGACCTCCGCCCGGCAGCACGAGTCGGCCCGGTGCCCGCCGGGCCCGCCGCCGCTCGGCCGTTGTCAGGTACGACAATAATGAGTCCTTGTCGAGGGCATCCTCGGGATCCAACAGCACCGCCCAGGACCCGGTCCGCACAGCCCACAACGCCAGGCCCACCGCAGCCGCCATGCTTTCGACGACGACGGCCAGCTCGCCGTCGTGCGACGCCGCATCGGCGACCGGGCCGGATTCGTCGAGAAGCCACGCCGCCGCGATCACAGCCGCGTCCGGGTGAGGATCATCGAGCAGCACCGCTGCCAGACGTCGGGCGTCGTCGGCCGTGGCAGCGGTCGGTCGGATGGGCACCAGATGCACGAACACCATACAGAGAGCCTACCTCTGACAACATTGGCATCTTGTCATAGGCCCCGTCCACCGAGTCACCTGTGGCTGGACGCGCCGCCTCGACCTTGCGGTGGGCCAGACTGGATGCATGACGTCCTCCCCCACCGCCCGTCGTGCCGTGCCCGCCGAGCACCGTGACCCGCGCGGCGCCCAGCCGGCACTTGCCGTCGACCTCCTCCTCACCCTCCTCTTCGTGGCTCTGGGCCAGGGGCAGCACGCGACAGAGCGCGGGCCGCTGGGGCTGCTGGTCACGGCGGCGCCGTTCCTGGCGGGCCTCCTCCTCATGACCGGGCTGACCGCCGGACACCGGACCTGGGCCCGCGTGTGGCCCCACGGCGTGATCGTGTGGCTGGGGACCGTCGCCGTCGGGATGGTCCTACGCGTGGCCTTCGGCCTCGGTGGCGCACCCGTGTCCTTCGTGCTCGTGGCGCTCGGGGTGCTGGGCGTCCTGCTCCTGGGCCGCCGGGCCGTGACCGCCTGGCTGGTGCGCCGCACCCGGAGGTGAGGGCCCGGCGCGCAGCTAGGATCATCCCGGACACCGGACCCACAGCATCGAGGAAATGAGGACCGCCCGTGGTCACCGCCATCGTCTTGATCAAGACCGACAAATCCAGCATCCCGGAGACCGCCGAGACCCTCGCCGCGCTCGAGGGGGTCGGGTCGGTCTACTCCGTGACCGGCGCGTGGGACCTGGTGGCGATGGTCAAGGTGCGCCGCTACGAGGACCTCGCCGACGTGATCGCCGACCACCTCTCCAAGGTCGACGGGATCCAGGACACCGAGACCATGCTGGCCTTCCGGACCTACTCGTCCGAGGACCTCGGCGAGGGATGGGCGCTCGGCTTCGACTCCTGAGCGTCCTCCCCACGACGGGCCCCACCTCGCTGGCGAGGGCCCGTCGTCGCACCATCAGGACCGGGAGAAGGCGACCCAGCGGTCCAGGACGTCACGCGCGGCGCCGGAGTCGATCGACTCGGCGGCCCGCGCCACGTTGGCCGCCAGCCGCTCCATCAGCGGCGCGTCCGCGTCACGGTCCCAGGCCGTCAGGCCCGCGGCCGCGTTGAGGAGGACGGCGTCGCGGATCGGACCCTTCTCCCCCGCCAGCAGAGCGCGGACGAGGGTCGCATTGTAGGCACCGTCCCGCCCGGCCAGGGCCTGAACGGGGGCCAGGTCGATGCCCAGCTCCCGGGGATCGAGCTCGTGGGTGCGCACACCGTCCCGGACCTCCATGACGGTCGACGGCCCCGACGTCGTGATCTTGTCCCGGCCGTCCGCCCCGCGGAAGACGAAGCCGCGCACCCCCCGGTCCGCGAGCACCTGCGCGAGCAGCGGGACCATGGCCTCACTCGAGCAGCCCAGGGCCTGGGCGGTGACCTGGGCCGGATTGCTCAGGGGGCCGAGGAAGTTGAACACGGTGGGCACGCCGAGCTGCTTGCGCACCGGGGCCACATACTTCATGGACGGGTGGTAGTTCTGGGCGAACAGGAACGTGATGCCCACGGCCTCGGCGCACTCCTCGGCCTTCCGGGTCGGCATGGACAAGTCCACGCCGAGGGCCTCGATCACGTCGGCCGCGCCGGCGGTGGACGAGGCGCCGCGGTTCCCGTGCTTGACGATCCGCGCGCCCGCACCGGCGGCCACGAGCGAGGACATCGTGGAGAGGTTCACGGTGCCCAGGCGGTCGCCACCCGTGCCCACGACGTCGAGGGTCTCCCCCGGCACGTGCACCGGGTTCGCCGCCTGGACCATCGCCTCGGTCAGGCCGCGCAGCTCCGGCACCGTCACCCCCTTGGCGGCCAGGGCGAGGAGGAATCCGCCCACCTGCCCCTCGGTGGCATCGCCGGCCATCATCTCCCCCATGGCCCACGCGGCGACGTCGTCGCTGAGGTCCTCACCGACGGTGAGGGCGCGGAAGACCTCCGGCCAGGAGGTCCCAAGGACTGCTGCGGTGTTCTCGGGGGTGCTCACGCACTGAGCCTAGCGGCCCGGCCGCACCCGGCACCGCGTCGTGTCATGCGCCGCCCGCCGTGAACCTGGACATCCCCTGGACGCCAGCCCCCGACTGACACTGAAACCCCCCGACGGTGCTGACGACCTGTCCTGCGACACGGTAGGTTCGATTTACCGCCCGGGCGGTGTTTGGGGCCATAATGGCTGGGTGACCACAGCTAACCCCACTCTCCATCAGCCCACCACGGGGCTCCCGAGCCGGCCGAACATGGTGCAGGTCGGGACCATGGTGTGGCTTGCCAGCGAGCTCATGTTCTTCGGTGGGCTCTTCGCCATGTACTTCACCCTTCGCTCCACGTCTCCGGAGCTCTGGGCCGAGCACACCGCGATCCTCAACGTCCCGCTCGCCGCGGTGAACACGACGATCCTGGTGCTCTCCTCCGTCACCGCCCAGTTCGGCGTCCTCGCCGCCGAGCGCCTTCAGCCCCGCCGCACCGGCGGCTTCCTGCAGTTCGGGAAGTGGGGCATGGTCGAGTGGTTCATCCTGACCTTCATCATGGGCTCGATCTTCGTGGCGGTGCAGTCCTACGAGTACGCGGTCCTCGTCTCCGAGGGTGTGACCGTCGCGGCGAACGCGTACGGCTCGGCGTTCTACATCACCACCGGCTTCCACGCCATCCACGTGACCGGTGGCCTGATCGCGTTCCTCTTCATCATCGGCCGCGCCTACATGGCCCGCCGCTTCGGCCACCACGAGGCCACGTCGGCGATCGTCGTGTCCTACTACTGGCACTTCGTGGACGTCGTCTGGATCGCCCTGTTCTTCATCGTCTACTTCCTGAAGTAAGACGACCCTCACTCACCGCACCGACGTCAGGTACGGGCCGGGGGCACGCAGCGGTCCGGCCCGTAAGAGAACGATAGGAAACCCCCGTGAAGGCACTTTCGCAGAACCGACGCCATCCCCTGATGGGGCTGGCGCTCCTCCTGCTGGGACTCCTGGTGACCGGCGGACTGTACTCCGTCGCGAGCACCGTGAACCAGGCACAGGCGGCCACGCAGGTCACCGCGGCCGCCTCGGCTGATGACATCACCGAGGGCGAGAAGCTCTTCAACGCCAACTGCGCCTCCTGCCACGGCATGGGCGCCGCGGGGGGCCCCTCCGGCCCGTCCCTGATCGGCGTCGGCGCCGCGTCCGTCGACTTCCAGGTCGGCACCGGCCGCATGCCCATGCAGATGAACGGCCCGCAGGCCCCGGCCAAGCCGAACCAGTTCAACGAGGAGCAGACCGCTCAGCTCGCCGCCTACGTCGCCTCCCTCGGCGCCGGCCCGGCCATCCCCGAGGACGAGTACCTGGATGTGAACCACGAGGACGTGGACATCACCCGTGGCGGCGACCTGTTCCGCATCAACTGCGCCATGTGCCACAACGCGGCTGCGGCCGGCGGTGCGCTCACCCGCGGCAAGTACGCCCCGTCTCTGCAGGGCGTGGACGAGAAGCACATCTACGAGGCCATGGAGACCGGCCCGCAGAACATGCCGGTGTTCTCCGACTCGAACATCAAGCCCGAGGACAAGCGCGACATCATCGCCTACCTCAAGACCATCGAGAACCAGGGCTCCCCCGGCGGCCTCACCCTCGGCTCGCTCGGCCCCGTCTCCGAGGGCCTGTTCATCTGGACCGCGGGCCTGGCGCTGATCATCGGCTTCATGGTCTGGCTCACCAGCCGATCCTCCTGATCCCATCGGCGCAGGCGCGCCGACCACCCGTCATCGACATTCATCACTCGAGTAAAGGAAACAGGACATATGGGCGAGAAAGGCTTTGAAGGGACCGAGCACCGCTCGGGTTCCCTCGAGCACGCCGGCGAGGACGCGCCCCGGTACGCGATCGACAACCCGGGCCTGCCTCCGCACCGTCCGCGCCTGGCCGATGAGGATCCGAAGGCCGCGAAGCGCGCCGAGCGTCAGGTCTCGGTCATGTTCCTCATCTCCATCGTGGGCACGGTGCTCTTCTTCATCGGCTACTTCGGTGTGGGGCAGATCGGCAACGGTGAGGCGTTCAGCAAGATCTACCTGCAGAACCTGCTGCTCGGCCTGGGCACCGCCCTCGCCATGTTCGGCATCGGCATCGGCGTGGTGCACTGGGCCAAGACCCTGATGCCGGACCACGAGACCGTGGAGGACCGTCACGAGATCCGCTCGGAGGACGACCGCGTGGCCGCCACCGGGATGATCTCCGAGATCCTGGACGAGTCGCAGATCAAGCGCCGCCCCCTGCTGCGCAACACCCTGATCGGCGCCGCCCTGCTGGCCCCCCTGCCGTTCATCGCCGTGTTCCGCGATCTGGACGACTCGGACAATTTCTCGGACCAGGAGGCTCACAACTTCGGCCCTGAGCGTCTGCGCCACACCATGTGGGCCGAGGGCGTGCGCCTCGTGCGCGACCCCACCGGCTCCCCCATCAAGGCCTCGGACGTCACGCTCGGCTCGGCCGTGCACGTCATCCCCGACGGCCTGAACGATCTGGGCCCCGACAAGCTCAACCAGAAGGCCAAGGCCGTCGTCCTGCTCATGCGCCTGGACCCCGCCAAGGTGAAGATCACCCCGGGTCGCGAGGACTGGAACGTGGACGGCATCTTCGCCTACTCCAAGGTCTGCACGCACGTGGGCTGCCCGATCGCCCTGTACGAGCAGCACACCCACCACCTGCTCTGCCCCTGCCACCAGTCGACCTTCGACCTGACGCAGGAGTGCAAGGTCATCTTCGGCCCGGCCAGCCACGCGCTGCCGCAGCTGCCGATCACCGTGGACGACGAGGGCTTCCTCGTGGCCCAGAGCGATTTCCATGAGCCCGTCGGGCCTGTCTACTGGGAGCGTGGCTGACACCTATGAGCACCACCGTGAATGAGTTCCAGCCGGCGACCTCGACCGGCCGCATCGCGAACTTCGTCGACACCCGCACGGGGATGTCGCCGATCGTGAAGTTCTTCGCCCGCAAGATCTTCCCGGACCACTGGACGTTCATGTTCGGCGAGGTCGCCCTGTACAGCTTCGTCATCCTGCTGCTGTCCGGCGCGTTCCTCACGTTCTTCTTCGACCCCTCCATGTCGGAGGTCGTCTACAACGGGGCCTATGCCCCGCTGCGCGGCATCGAGATGTCCGCGGCCTACGCCTCCACCCTCGACATCTCGTTCGACGTGCGCGGCGGTCTGTTCATGCGGCAGCTGCACCACTGGGCGGCGCTGATGTTCGTGGCGGCCATGTCCGTCCACATGCTGCGCGTGTTCTTCACCGGCGCGTTCCGTCGCCCGCGTGAGCTGAACTGGGTGGTCGGATGCTTCCTGCTGATGGCCGGCTGGGCCGCCGGCTTCACCGGCTACTCCCTGCCCGACGAGGTGCTCTCCGGCAACGGCCTGCGCATCATCGACGGCATCCTGAAGTCGCTGCCGATCGTGGGCACCTACCTCTCCGCCTTCTTCTTCGGCGGCGAGTTCCCCGGCCACTCGATCATCGGCCGCCTGTACGCTCTGCACATCATGGTCGTGCCGGCCGCCATCCTGCTGCTGATCGGCATCCACCTGTTCATGGTGGTCGTGCACAAGCACACTCAGTACCCGGGCCCGGGCCGCACCGAGAACAACGTGGTCGGCTACCCGGTCGGCCCGGTGTACGCGGCCAAGGCCGGCGGCTTCTTCTTCATCGTGTTCGGTGTGCTCGCGCTCATCGCCTCCACGGTGACGATCAACGCCAACTGGAACTACGGTCCGTACGATCCCTCCCCCGTGCAGGCCGGCACTCAGCCCGACTGGTACATCGGCGTGTTCGACGGCGCCCTGCGCCTGATGCCGGGCATGATCGGCGACTACTCCTTCCTGTGGAACGTCCCGATGCCGTGGGGTTCCTCGGTGTCGCTGCCCATGGGTGTGCTGGTGCCGCTGATCCCGGTCGGCGTCCTGCTCATCGGCATGGTCACCTGGCCCTGGATCGAGCGGTGGATCACCAAGGACGACACCGAGCACCACCTGCTCGACCGTCCGCGCAACGCTCCGGCGCGCACGGGGATCGGCGTGGCCGCCGTCGTCTGGTACTGCGTCATGTGGGCGGCCGCGTCCTCGGACCTCATCGCCACCCACTTCCGCCTCTCCCTGAACGACGTGCTGTACGTGCTGCGCGCGCTGTTCTTCCTCGGCCCGGTGATCGCCTTCATCGTCACCCGCCGCATCTGCCTCTCCCTGCAGCGCAAGGACGGTGAGCTCGTGCTCCACGGCCACGAGGCCGGTGTCATCGAGATGTCCCCCGAGGGCGGCTTCCACGAGCGGCACCGTCAGCTCACCGACTACGAGCTGTACCGCCTGGTGTCCTTCGAGGATCGTCGCCCGGTGCCGGCCATCCCCGGCCGCAACGGCAAGGTGGGCATGCTGGAGAAGGCCCGTGCCGGCCTGAACCGCATGTTCTACCAGGAACGCGTCGCCCCGGTCTCCCGCGAGGAGCTGGTGGAGGCCCGCACCCACGGGCAGCATGGCCACGAGGACGGCGGCCACCACGAGCTGGGCGCCGACCCGAGCTCGCACAACCCGAAGATCGACGGCTGACCGCGGATCCTCTCGGACGCAGAAGGCCCCGCACACCGCTCGGTGTGCGGGGCCTTCCGCTGTCCGGACTCCCGCCCCTTCGCGTCCTCTGTGTCTGGACACTTTCGTCCGGGAAACGGGAGCCTCCGGCGGTGCTTTCGTTCGGGATACGGGAGGCTGCGGGTTCTCAGCCTGCGACCGGGCCACGCCGAACCGGCCGTTCTCCTCCCCTGGAAGCGTCGTCCGGCGCATCTGGACGCCAGACCCACGCGCCGTCGTCGGGGTCCCGGCGCCACCCCTGCACGGGTGCATGCGCGGGTCGGACGACGTCGGTCAGCCACAGCGTCGTGCCCGGGTTCCACCCGGCGAGCACGGTCGCGACGCCCGAGGCGACGGGCAGGCAGCGCGCGGCGGAGGCGAGGCAGCCGAGTGCCGTCAGGTGGAGCGCATCCCACTCCTGGGCTCCACGTTTCCGATCCGGGTGCAACCATCGACCCGCCCTCCCGGTCCCCTGCCACTCGGTCCCCGGTCACCCGGTGCCAGTCGTGCCGCCTGGAGGCGCTCACGTCCAGAGGGACGCTACGCCACAGCCGGGCCCGGTCACCCGGGCTGGTCACCTTGTACGTACGTCCGACATCGTTCCACGGGGTCACGGCGGCCGTCCCCGCCCCGGAGTCGTCTCCGATGAGATCCAACCCCGCAGGCACCTGCGAGACGCTTGCGACGATGGCCACCGGGATCGACCACCAGATCCCGTACCGGTTCGCCGTGGGGTCTGCGGGATTCCTGCCGCTGCGCGGGCTTCCTCCCGCCGCTCCACCCGCGCCCCGGCCTCGAGGACGCCTCGGGAGTGCCCGGGCAGCGAACTCCGGCCTTCTCGCTCCCAGCCGTCGATCACCCACCGGGAGTCTGCCCGCGGACGAGCCCCCTGGCGGGCCGGCCCTGAGCCCAGCACGTACTCCGCCTCCGTCTCCAGGACCGCTCGGATGCTCGGGTGCGCTGCCAGCACGTCCTCTCCGTCGGGCTCCTCTGCCAGTACCTCGCGGCCGCCACCGTGCCGACCAGGGCCGCGTGATCGCGTCGTTCCTCGGCCGGGTCCATGTGAGGTCGAGGCCGGCGAGGGCCTGCACGAGCTGACCAACGGAGACCGCTGGACGAGACTCGGCGCCGGGCCGCCCACTGGTGACGGTGAAGAGGCTGCGGGACGTGCCCCGCGACCCGGGTCACGATCATGTCGGAGCCAGGACGCGAGCCCTGTGGCTCGCGGGCTGAGGATCATCCCCCGTTCCAGGCCGAGGCGGCGTCCGCGCGGGCCGGCCACCCGCTCGTGCCCATGCGACGTCGTCGGCCGATCCACACCGGGAGGACGGTGTGATCGAGATCTGCGCCCGGTCCACGCCCCCGCCACCGTCCAGACCCCCGTGCCGTCGTCGTCGGCCTCCTGGGAGCTCTCCCCGGCCTCGGCGGATTCGGGCCGCTCGATACTCGCTTCCCATCCAGAGGGGCCTGGCGAGGCTCCCGTTTCCCGGACGAAAGCGTTCGGGAAGGCTCCCGTTTCCCGCACGAAAGCGCCGGGGCTCAGCGTCCGGGGGCACGACGACGGCGGGCCGGCCCTCCGAAGAGGACCGGCCCGCCGTCGTCGTCAGCGCCGGTGGCGCTGCGTGATCGACCCGAGGTCAGTGGGCGTACTTGCCCCGAGAGAACTCGTAGACCCACCCGAAGGTGAAGTAGGCGGCGGCGACGATGCCGATGATGAAGACCCACCAGCCGACGGCCAGGCCGGTCACGATGATCGCGCAGCCCAGGCCGAGGCCCAGGGGCCACCAGCTCCAGGGAGCGAAGGTGCCGTAGGTGCCGGCGTACTCGACGATCTGACCGTCCTCGTCATCTGCAGGGCCGACGCCGTATTTGTGCTCGGCGGCCCGCAGGTACCAGGCGATCATCCAGGACATCCCGCCCACGGCGTAGATGGCCGGGATGCCTGCCCACTCGGTCCACTCGACCCAGAACCCGTAGAGGGTGGCGGCTGCGATGAAGAACAGGCCGATGATCCAGAAGATGTTGGCTGCGACCTTCACTGGGCGACCTTCTCTCCGAAGGCCTCAGACGTGTTCTGAGGCGAGTGCGGGAAGAGCTCCGGGTGGTGCAGATCCAGCGCCGGACGCTCGGAGCGGATGCGCGGCAGGGAGTGGAAGTTGTGCCGCGGCGGCGGGCACGAAGTGGTCCACTCGAGCGAGGCGCCGAAGCCCCACGGGTCGTCCACGGTGACCTTCTTGCCATAGCGCGAGGTGATGTAGACGTTCCAGAAGAACGGGATCAGCGACGCGCCGAGAACGAAGGAGAACACCGAGGAGAACGCGTTCATCGCCTGGAAGCTGTCCTCCACCATGTAGTCCGCGTAGCGACGGGGCATGCCGATGACACCGAGCCAGTGCTGGATCAGGAACGTGCCGTGGAAGCCCACGAACAGCATCCAGAACTGGATCTTGCCGAGACGCTCGTTCAGCATCTTGCCGGTGAACTTCGGCCACCAGAAGAAGAAGCCGGCGAACATCGCGAACACCACGGTGCCGAAGACGACGTAGTGGAAGTGCGCCACGACGAAGTACGTGTCGGACACCTGGAAGTCCAGGGGCGGCGACGCCAGGATGACGCCGGTCAGGCCACCGAACAGGAAGGTGACCATGAAGCCGAGCGTCCACAGCATCGGGGTCTCGAAGGTGATCGAACCGCGCCACATGGTGCCGATCCAGTTCACGAACTTCACGCCGGTCGGGACCGCGATGAGCATGGTCATCACGGAGAAGAACGGCAGGAGCACGGCGCCGGTCACGTACATGTGGTGCGCCCACACCGTCACGGAGAGCGCGGCGATCGCCGTCGTCGCGAACACGATGGACTTGTAGCCGAAGATCGGCTTGCGGGAGAACACCGGGATGATCTCCGACACGACGCCGAAGAACGGCAGGGCGATGATGTACACCTCGGGGTGGCCGAAGAACCAGAAGAGGTGCTGCCACAGGATGGCGCCGCCGTTCTCCGGGTTGAAGATGTGGCCGCCGAAGCGACGGTCCAGGCCCAGCGCGAAGAGCGCGGAGGCAAACGGCGGGAACGCCACCATGATCAGGATGCCGGTGATGAGCGTGTTCCAGGTGAAGATCGGCATGCGCCACATCGTCATGCCAGGAGCACGCATCGTCAGGATCGTGGTGATGAAGTTGACGCCGCCCATGATCGTGCCGAAGCCCTGGAGGACCAGACCGAACACCCAGAGGTCACCGCCGACGCCCGGCGAGTACGTGGTGTTGGAGAGCGGGGCGTAGGCGAACCAGCCGAACGAGGCCGCACCCTGCGGGGTGAGGAAGCCGGCGGTCGCGATGAGCGAGCCGAACAGAAAGAACCAGAACGCCAGGGCGTTCAGACGCGGGAAGGACACGTCCGGAGCGCCGATCTGCAGCGGCACCAGCACGTTGGCGAAGCCCACGAAGAGCGGGGTCGCGAACATGAGCAGCATGAGCGTGCCGTGCATGGTGAACAGCTGGTTGTACTGCTCCTTCGTCTGCAGGATCTGCATGCCGGGCTCGAAGAGCTCCGCGCGGATCATGAGGGCCATGACGCCGCCGATGCAGAAGAAGATGAAGGACGTGATCAGGTACATGTACCCGAGCACCTTGTGGTCGGTCGTCGTCAGCCAGCTGACGACGATCTTGCCCAGCGAACGGGGCACCACACGAGGCTGCGCCTGTGAGCGCACCTCATCCGTTGCGTACTCGTAAGTGGTCATCAGTGGCTACCTCCACCGCGGGGGGTCTGGAGATCGCGCTCCATCGTCCCGGCGCCGTCAGGGTTGTTGTTGGGGTTGCGGCTGTACTCTTCGCCCACCTGACCCGGCTCCATCTCCTCGAGGCGGTCCACGAACTCGGCCTCGTCCACGACCTCGACGTTGAAGAGCATCTCGGAGTGGTACTCGCCGCACAGCTCGGCGCACTTGCCGTCGTAGCTGCCCAGCTCCTGGGGGGTCAGGTAGAGGTGGTTGGTCTTGCCGGGGATCATGTCGCGCTTCTGGAGGAACTGCGGGATCCAGAAGGAGTGCGCCACGTCGCGGGACTTCAGCTCGAAGTGCACCGGCACGTCGTTCGGCAGGTACAGGACCGGAAGGGTGTCACGCACGCCCTCGGTGCCGTCCAGCTGGGCCTGGATGCCGGAGTAGTGGGCCTCGATGACCTCGCCGTTCTCCTGCTCGTAGGAGTAGTTGAAGTCCCAGGACCACTGCTTGCCGTACACGGTGACGGTCAGCGGCGAGTCGTCCACGGGGCGGTCGACCTCGGTCTGGACGCGGTCGGTGAAGCCCCAGAGGGTGAAGACCATCAGAATCGGGATGGCCGTGAACATGGTCTCGAGCGGCACGTTGTAGGCCGTCTGCTTCGGGAAGCCCTGGTCGTTCTTGCGGCGGCGGTAGGCCACCATGCACCAGATCATGGCGCCCCAGGCGAGCAGGCCCACGACCAGGGCCGCGATCCAGGAGTTCACCCACAGGTCGGTGAGCTGGGCGTTGTGGTTGGTGGTGTCCCGGGTGCCGGGGTACCAGCCGCGCTGGACCTCTGCCGAACAGCCGGTCAGCACCAGGAGCGCCGTGGTGCCCACGGCACCGGCGGTCCAGCGGCGGCGAGTCCGACGTCCGGCGTCATTCTGTGCTCTCACAGACGGCCTTCCTCTTCATCTCGTGTGCGAGGGGCGTCCCCGCTCCCCCGGCGATTCGGCGACTTCTCGCAGCGTCCTCGCAGGGAGCACGGGTATGCCCTGATGATTCAGAGCCAGTCTAAGCCGAAACGCGCGGATTCTCCGCACCGTGACACGTGCCGATCGTGTCTGGGAGTCGGGTCCGAGCCTCCTGGGTGCGACGCCCGGGCACGACGACGGCGGGCCGGCCGAGGCCGACCCGCCGGTTCGCGGTCCGAGGCGCTCCGGGCGCCCGCAGATCAGTGGAAGGAGTCGCCGCAGGCGCACGAGCCGCCCGCGTTGGGGTTGTCGATCGTGAAGCCCTGCTTCGAGATGGTGTCCTCGAAGTCGATGGTCGCGCCCATGAGATAGGGCACGCTCATCTTGTCGACGATCACCTCGACCCCGTCGTAGTCACGGACGGTGTCGCCGTCGAGGACGCGCTCGTCGAAGTAGAGCTGGTAGATCAGGCCAGAGCAGCCGCCCGGCTGCACGGCGACGCGCAGCCGCAGGTCCGTGCGACCCTCCTGCTCGAGCAGCGAGCGCACCTTGCCGGCCGCCACGTCGGTCAACTCGACCTCGTGCGGGGGCAGGCCCTCGGCGTCCTGGGTTGCGCCGATCTCGACGCCGGTCTCCTCTGCGGACAGAGCCATCGTGACCTCCTCAGATCATGGGGCGCGGACGGGGCCGTCACGCGCGTGTGGTCTCCCGGGCAACACTAGCCGCCCACGGGGCATTCCCGGCCCGCCGCACCGACGGGCCGGGCGGCGCTCACGCGGAGAGCCGCGCGAGCCAGAGCGCCTCGGCCACGACGGCCCGCTTGAAGTCGTCGATGTGCAGCGACTCGTTGGCCGAGTGCGCCCGCGTGTCCGGGTCCTCCACGCCCGTGATGAGGAGGGTGGCCTCCGGGAAGACCCTGGCGAGGTCCGCGGTGAACGGGATGGAGCCGCCCATGCCGATCGCCCGGGGCTCGACGCCCCAGGCGTCCTCCAGGGCGGCCATCATCGCGGCCGCGGCGGGGGCCGAGGTGTCCGTCGTGAACGGCTGACCGAACTCCCCCTCGGTGACCGTGATCTCCGCGCCGAGCACCGCCGCGGACTGCGCCTCCAGGTGGGTGCGCAGCGCCTCGAAGGCCTCCGCGGGCTCCATGCCGGGGCCCAGGCGCAGCGAGAACTTCGCGCGCGCCGCGGGCTGGATCGTGTTCGAGGACTCCGCGACCGAGGGCGCGTCGATCCCGATGATGCTCAGCGCAGGAGCGTTCCACAGCCGGTCCGCGACCGGGCCGCGGCCGGCCAGGGTCACCCCGTCCAGCACGCCCGCGTCCGCACGGAAGACGTCCTCAGGGTAGTCCAGGCCCGCGGTCTGCCGCGGCTCGAGGCCGGGCACGGCGACCGCGCCGTCCGCGTCGTGGAGCGTGGCGATCAGCCGCGAGAGCAGGACGACGGCGTCCAGGACCGGCCCGCCGAACATGCCGGAGTGCACGGCGTGGTCGAGCACCCGGACGGTCACCGTGCCGTCCACCAGCCCGCGCAGGGAGGTGGTCAGCGCGGGCTCCCCCACGGCCCAGTTGGACGAGTCCGCGACCACGATCGCGTCGGCGTCGAGGCGCGCCCGGTGCTTCTCCAGGAAGGTGCGGAAGGTGGGCGAGCCGGCCTCCTCCTCGCCCTCGATGAAGACGCGGACGCCGACGCCGGCGTCGGGCAGGACGTCCCGCAGGGCGGCGAAAGCGGCGAGGTGGACCATGATGCCGGCCTTGTCGTCGGCGGCGCCGCGGCCGTACAGCCGCCCGCCGCGCTCGGTGGCCACGAGCGGCGGGGTGTCCCAGAGGTCCTCGTCCCCGATCGGCTGCACATCATGGTGGGCATACAACAAGACGGTGGGCTTGTCGGAGGCGCCGGGCTTCTCGCCGATCACCGCCGGCCCGCCAGGCCGGTCGTCGTCGCGGGTCTCGGTCACGATCTCCACATCCTGCAGGCCCGCCTCGCGCAGCAGGCCCGCGACGGCCTCCGCGGACCGCTCGAGCTGGGCGCGGTCCGCGGAGTCCCAGGCGATGCCCGGGATCGCCACGAGGTCGGTGAGGGTCTGGAGGGTCGTCGGGAAACGGGCCTCGACGGCCTCACGGACGGCGGAGACGAGGGCCGCGTCCTGCGGCGCACGGGAGGTGATGTCAGTCATGACGGCCAGCGTAGACGGCGGCCGGGCCGAGGGCCGCGCCTCCGGCCAGGCCGGACGCGCCCCACCACTAGACTGGACGGGTGTTCAAGCGAGACAAGATCCCCGAGACCGCGCCCGCCCCCTCGACTCACGGCTCCTCGGCCGCTCCCGCCGAGGGCGCCGCCGTGGCCGAGGCCGGGCCGCGCGACCGCTCGCAGGGCAAGAAGGGCCCGACTCCACGGCGCCGCGACCAGGAGGCCGCGCGCCGTCGCACCCTGGTCCCCGAAGATCGCAAGGCGGCCCGCAGGGCCGAGCGTCAGGCGATGGCCCAGGAGCGGATGCGCCAGCGCGCCGCGCTGGAGACCGGGGACGAGCGCGGCCTCCCGGCACGCGACAAGGGACCGCAGAAGCGCTGGGTCCGTGACTACGTGGACGCGCGCACCGGCATCGGCGAGTGGCTCATGCCCGTCGTCTTCGCCTACGTCCTGCTCATGTTCATCCCCGGCCGCGAGGCGCAGCTGATCCTGATGATCAGCCTGTACGTCCTCGTGGCCCTCGTGCTCATCGAGAGCTTCCTGGTCAGCCGGCACATCAAGAAGGGCCTGACGGAGCGCTTCGGCACGCCGGAGCCCGGGACCGGCTTCTACGGCATCATGCGGGCCCTGCAGTTCCGCCGCCTGCGTCTGCCCAAGCCCCAGGTCAAGCGGGGCGAGTACCCCGCCTGACACGACACCGCGCCACGGCCCGGACCCCGGTGGGTCCGGGCCGTCGCGGCCCCGGCGAGCAGACCGTCAGCCCCGCAGGGACCGCGCCAGCCCGGCGGTGATCCGGCCGGCCCAGAACGGCCCCTCGTAGAGGAACGCGGTGTAACCCTGGACGAGGTCCGCGCCCGCGTCGAGCCGGGCCTGGACGTCGTCGGCGTCCGTCACCCCGCCCACGCTGACGACGGCGGTGCCCGTCGGCAGCGCCGTCCGCAGGACCTCCAGCACCCGCATCGACCGCTCCTGGAGCGGGGCGCCGGACAGGCCGCCCGCGCCCAGGGCGTCCACGTCGGCACGCGGGGTGCGCAGGCCCTCCCGGGAGACGGTCGTGTTGGTCGCGATGACGCCGTCGAGCCCGAGGCGCTCGGCGAGCGCCCCGACGGCGCGCACGTCGTCGTCCGCCAGGTCCGGGGCGATCTTCACGGTCAGCGGCACGCGACGGTCCGGGACCGCACGGTCGGCCTCCTCGCGCACCGCCGTGAGGATCGGCTCCAGCGCGTCGATCTCCTGCAGCTGGCGCAGCCCCGGCGTGTTCGGCGAGGACACGTTGACCGTCAGGTAGTCGGCGTGGGGCGCGAGCAGGCGGGTCGAGGCCCGGTAGTCGTCCGCCGCGTCCTCGAGGGGGACCACCTTGGTCTTGCCGATGTTCACGCCCAGGACCGGCCGGGCCGGGCCGAAGCGGCGCTCCAGTGTCTGCCGGGTCCGCGCCAGGCGGGGGGCGACGGCCGCCGCGCCGTCGTTGTTGAAGCCCATGCGGTTGACCAGCGCCCGGTCGTCCACGAGACGGAACAGTCGCGGTTGCGGGTTGCCGGGCTGCGGCTGCGCCGTGATCGTGCCGACCTCGATGTGGCCGAACCCGAGGTCGGCCAGGGCGGCGGTCCCCCGGCCGTCCTTGTCGAACCCCGCGGCCAGGCCGAAGGGCGTCGGGAACCGCAGGCCCATGACCGTGCGCGCGAGCAGCGGGTCCGGGCGGAAGGCGGCGCGCAGGGCGGCGGACGCCCCGGTGCGCTCGACCAGCCGGATCGCGTCGAAGCCCCGATGGTGCGCCTGCTCCGCGTCCATGCCGCCGAACACGGCACGGAAGAAGGGCGGGTACAGGCGAGGCGCGCGGGAGGTCAGGAGGCCGTCGACGGCGGACTTGGGATCAGGCAGCTGCATGCCCCCATCCTCGCACGGGCCTCCCGCCCGTCCGGGGTCCTCCTAGAGTGGTCGGATGGCCCGTGACCCGATCCAGCCGCCGCCCCCGGACCCCTCCGCCCCGCACGGCGCACCCGCCGGCGGACCGACGGAGGAGGACACCCGCCCGTTCCTCGACGATCCGCCGGGCCTGGGCTGGGTCCCGGACGGGCTGCCGGGCTTCGAACGATGCACGCTCGGCCTCGACACCGATGAACAAGGACAGAACCTTGTCACAGTGGTGCGTCCGCGCACCGACGCCGCCCGTGACCCGGCCCGGCGGCCCATCCTCTCGGTGCACGGCTGGAGCGACTACTTCTACAACGCCCCGCTCGCCCACGCGTTCGAGGCCGCCGGCTACGCCTTCCACGCCGTCGACCTCCGCCACTACGGCCGCTCGCTGCGCACGGGACAGACGCCCGGCTGGACGGACGACCTGGCCCGCTACGACGCGGACCTCGAGGCCGCGTTCGAGACCATCGCCCAGGACCACCCGTTGCCGCCCATCCTCATGGGACACTCCACCGGCGGGCTGATCGCCGCGCTGTGGGCGGACCGGAATCCCGGCCGCCTCGCCGCGCTCGTGCTCAACAGCCCGTGGCTGGAGATGCAGGGCAGCGCGGGGGTGCGCCTGCTGGCGAAGTCCATCGTGGGGCCCGTCTCCGCCATGAAGCCCTACGCCATGCTCACGCTGCCGCGCATCGACCACTACTGGCGCACCCTCTCGGACCAGGCCGAGGGCGAATGGGACCTGCACCCGCTCTGGCGTCCCCCGCACGCGTTCGAGGTGCCGGCCGCCTGGCTGAGCGCGGTCCTCTCGGGGCACCGGGCCGTGGCCGGGCGGCTCGACGTCACCGTGCCGATCCTCGTGCTCGTCTCCGCGCGCGGGCATCGGGGCACGTCCTACGCCGAGGCGATGCTGACCTCGGACATCGTCCTGGACCCCGACGCCATGGCCCGCCGCTCCCTGCGGCTCGGCGACCGGGTGACCGTCCACCGGCTCCCCGACGCGCTGCACGACGTGTTCGCCTCCCCCGCGTCGGTGCGCGAGGCGGCCGGTGCCGCGACGCTCACGTGGCTGGGGGCCTACGCGCCGCCGTCGGCGTCCGAGGCCGAGTCCGGCGCGCCGGACGACGGCGCCGGCTGAGGGGTGTCCACGGCGCCGCCGTAGCGGCGGTCCCGTCGGGCGTAGGTCTCGACGGCGGCCCACAGGGTCCGCCGGTCGACGTCCGGCCACAGCACGTCCAGGAACAGCAGCTCCGCGTAGGCGGACTGCCACAGCAGGTAGTTGGACAGGCGCTGCTCCCCCGAGGTCCGCAGGAACAGGTCCACGTCCGGGACGACGTCGACGTCCTGACCCGTGCGGAAGCCGCGGTCGAGGTAGCGGGTGATGACGTCCTCGCTGATCTCCCCCGGCCGCATCCGGCCGGCCCGGACCTCCTCGGCGATGGCCTGGACGCCGTCCAGGATCTCGGCGCGGCTGCCGTAGTTCACGCACATGTGCAGGGTGGTGCCGGTGTTGTGGCGCGTGAGCTCCTCGGCCTCCTGCAGCTCCCGGATCACGGGGGTCCAGAGGCGCGGGGCCCGCCCGTTCCACCGGATCCGCACGTTCCACGAGTGCAGGGTGTCCCGCTGCCGGCGCAGCACGTCCCGGGAGAAGCCCATGAGGAAGCGGACCTCCTCCGCCGAGCGCCGCCAGTTCTCCGTGGAGAACGCATACGCGGACACGTGGCCGATCCCCAGCTCCACCGCCCCGGCGACGACGTCCAGCAGCGCCGCCTCGCCGGCCCGATGGCCCTCGGTGCGGGGCAGGCCGCGCTGGTTGGCCCACCGTCCGTTGCCGTCCATCACGATCGCCACGTGCCGGGGCACGAAACGCGGATCGATCCGCGGGGCGACCGCACCCGAGGGGTGCGGCGGTGGGGGCTGCGGGGCTCGGTCGGCGCTCATGGTCTCCTCTCGACGCGCGGGGCGGGGAGGCCGAGGTCCTGGTCCAGGACGGACAGGGACACCAGGCGCCGCTCGGCGTGGAACTGCAGGTACGCCGCCACGATACCGGCCGCCTCGCGGCGGGCGGGGGCCCCGGAGGCGTCCGCGGTGGCCCAGTCCCCCGCCGCGAGGGCCGAGAGCAGGTCGAGGGTCTCCGGGGCCGGGTGAGCGGCACCGGGCGGCCTGCACTCGGGGCAGACGGCCCCGCCGAGGCCCACGTGCAGTGCCGTGTGCGGGCCGGGGGCGCCGCAGCGGGCGCACCGGTCGAAGGTCGGGGCCCAGCCGGCCTGGGCGAGCGCGCGCAGCAGGAACGAGTGCAGGATCAGGCGCGGGTCGTGCGCGCCGCGGGCCAGCGCGGCCAGCGCGCCGTGGAACAGGCGGTACTGGGCGCGCCGGCCGTCGTCGTCGACCGCGGGGACCCGCTCGACGGCCTCGGCGAGGGCGCCGGCGACGGTGTAGGCGTCGTAGTCAGCGGCCAGCATCGTTGCGTACGGGTGCAGCAGCTGCGCCTGGCTCACGGTGTGCAGCTCCCCCCGGCCGCGTGCGAGCTGGAGCGTGGAGTGCATGAACGGCTCCACCACCGAGCCCAGCCGGGAGGAGGTCTTGCGCACCCCCTTGGCCACGGCCCGGACCAGGCCGTGCTCGGGGGTGAGCGCCTCGATGATGCGATCGGCCTCCCCCAGACGGTGGGTGCGCAGCACGATGGCCTCGGTGCGGAACGAGTTCGCCGCGTAGCCGCCGTGCCGCGCACCCCGCCGGGAGGAGCCGGAGCCGCTCACGCGCGCAGGGCGCGGTTCACCGCGGACACCACGGCCTTCAGCGAGGCGGTGGTGGTGTTGTGGTCCAGGCCGACGCCCCAGAGGACACGGTCGCCCACGGCCGCCTCCACGTAGGCGGCGGCCATGGCCGCGCCGCCCTCGGACAGTGCGTGCTCGGAGTAGTCGAGCACGCGGACGTCCACGCCCTCCTCGCCGAGGATGCGCAGGAACGCGTCGATCGGGCCGTTGCCCTGCGCCGTGCGGGTCTGCGTGACGCCGTCGACCTCGAGCTCGGCCTCCATCCGGAACGCGCCGTCCTCACCGGAGGCCGAGGAGACCGAGCGGAGCCGGTAGCGGCCCCACTGCGCCTCCGCCGCGTCGGCGGGCAGGTACTCGTCCTGGAACACGCGCCACAGGTCGGCGCCGGAGACCTCGCCGCCCTGGGAGTCGGCCAGATCCTGGATGACGTGGGAGAACTCGATCTGCGCGCGGCGCGGCAGGTCCAGATTGTGCTCGGACTTGAGCAGGTAGGCGACGCCGCCCTTGCCGGACTGCGAGTTCACCCGGATGACGGCCTCATAGGAGCGGCCGATGTCCTTCGGGTCGATGGGCAGGTACGGCACGGCCCACGGGATGCCGTCCACGTCCGTGCCGGCCGCCTTCGCGTCGACCTCCATCGCCTCGAAGCCCTTCTTGATGGCGTCCTGGTGTGAGCCGGAGAAGGCCGTGAAGACGAGGTCGCCGCCCCAGGGCGAGCGCTCGGGCACGGCCAGCTGGTTGCAGTACTCGACCGTGCGCTTGATGTGGTCCATGTCGGAGAAGTCGATCATGGGGTCGATGCCCTGCGAGTACAGGTTCATGCCCAGCGTCACCAGGTCGACGTTGCCGGTGCGCTCGCCGTTGCCGAACAGGCACCCCTCGATGCGGTCCGCCCCGGCCAGGTAGCCCAGCTCGGCGGCGGCCACGCCCGTGCCGCGGTCGTTGTGCGGGTGCAGGGAGAGGATGAGCGAGTCGCGGTGCTCCAGGTTGCGGTGCATCCACTCGATCGAGTCGGCGTACACGTTCGGGGTGGACATCTCCACCGTCGCCGGCAGGTTCAGGATCATCTTGCGGTCGGTGGAGGCCTCCAGGACCGTGGCCACCTCGTCCGAGATGCGCCGGGCGAACTCGAGCTCGGTGCCCGTGTAGGACTCGGGCGAGTACTCGTAGGTGATCTGCGTGCCCCTCAGCTGCTCCTCGAACTTCTTCACCAGGCGCGCGCCGGAGGTCGCGATGTCCACGATCCCGTCCTCGTCCTGCCGGAACACCACGCGGCGCTGCAGCACCGACGTCGAATTGTACAGGTGCACGATGGCCCGGTCGGCGCCCTCGAGCGCCTCGAAGGTGCGCTCGATCAGGTGCTCACGGGACTGGGTGAGGACCTGGATGGTGACGTCGTCCGGGATGTGGTCGCCCTCGATGAGCTGACGGACGAAGTCGTAGTCGGTCTGCGAGGCGGACGGGAAGCCGACCTCGATCTCCTTGAAGCCCATGCCGACGAGCAGCTGGAACATGCGCAGCTTGCGCTCGGGGCCCATGGGGTCGATCAGGGCCTGGTTGCCGTCGCGCAGGTCCACGGCGCACCACAGCGGCGCCTTCTCGATGACCTTGTCCGGCCAGGTGCGGTCCGGCAGGGCGACCTCGATCTGGTCCTGGAACGGGACGTACTTGTGGAACTTCATCCCCGACGACTTCTGCAGGTGAGCGCTCATGCGTGTTCTCCCTCGACGTGCGCGCGGCGGGCGCGCGAAAGGTGGGTGGTCGGTGGCCGGACCGGGAGGTCAGGGGCTCCGCACGGGGTGTCCGGTCCGGTGGGAGGCGTCCTGCCTCCGCATGCGCTCAGGCGGCGTGGATCACGGCCTGGCACGGGGACCCCGTGCGGCCGGGAAGTAGCAGGCGGGCCGTGGCCGGCGCTGTCGTCGCGAGGCGGAGGGACATGCCCCGACCCTAGCACCGAGGTGGGCCGGGCCACAGGAGGCCGTCCCCGTGTGACGCACGACGACGGCGGCCCGCTCCGGCGCGTGCGCGCCCGGGTCGGGCCTCCGGCTCAGAAGCCGAGTCGGCCGAGCTGTTTGGGGTCGCGCTGCCACTCCTTGGCGACCTTGACCCGCAGGTCCAGGTGCACCTTGGTGCCGAGCATGCGCTCGATGCCCGCCCGCGCCTGCGCGCCGATCTCACGCAGCCGGGAGCCGCCCTTGCCGATGATGATGCCCTTCTGGCTGTCCCGCTCGACGAAGACGTTCGCCCACACGTCCATGAGGGGCCGATCCGCGGGGCGGTCCTCGCGCAGGGACATCTCCTCGACCACCACGGCCACCGAGTGCGGCAGCTCGTCGCGCACTCCCTCCAGGGCCGCCTCCCGGATGAGCTCGGCGACCATGACCGCCTCCGGCTCGTCCGTGAGCTCGCCGTCGAGGTACAGGGACGGCCCGGCCGGCAGCAGGCCCGCGAAGACGCCCAGGACGTCGTCGACCTGGCGGCCGGCCACCGCCGAGACCGGCACGACGGCCGCGAAGCCCTCCCCGCCGTTCTCCGGCCCGAGGACCTCGTCGCCCAGCGCGGTCACGGCCACGAGCTGCGCCATGAGCTGCTCCGGGCCCACCTTGTCCGTCTTCGTCACCACGGCGACCACCGGGGTGCGGTGCAGGTACGAGAGCTGCTGGGCGATGAACCGGTCGCCGGGACCGATCGCCTCGTCGGCCGGCAGGCACATGCCCACGGCGTCGACCTCGTTGAGCGTCTCCGCCACGAGGTCGTTGAGGCGCTCGCCGAGCAGGGTGCGGGGCCGGTGCAGGCCCGGGGTGTCCACGAGCACGAGCTGGAAGTCCTCGCGGTGGACGATCCCGCGGATGGTGTGGCGCGTGGTCTGCGGCTTGGAGGAGGTGATCGCCACCTTCTCCCCCACCAGCGCGTTGGTGAGCGTGGACTTGCCGGCGTTCGGCCGGCCCACGAGCGAGACGAAGCCGGAACGGAAGCCGTCCGCGGCGCGGGCCGGATCGACGAGATCGGTCATGGGGTCATCCTTGTCAGGCGGGGCGTGGGGTGGGGCGGCCGGCTCAGGCCACGGGGTCGGCGGGTGCGGCGCCGTGGGCCTGCTCCTCGCGCCGGCGCAGCCGCACCGGGCGGTCGGGGGTCTCGGAGACGCGCAGGCGCGCGACCCGGTTGCGGCGGGGCTCGAGGGTGTCCGCGACGAGCTCGATCCCCTGGACCACGACGCGCGAGCCCTGGATCGGGACGCGGCCGAGCTCCTTGGCGAGGAGGCCGCCGACCGTGTCGACGTCGTCGTCCTCGTCCTCCTCCGGCAGCTCGAACTCCTCCCGGAAGTCGTGGATGCCCATGCGCGCGTCGACGGAGTAGACGCCGGGCGCGACGAACTCCACCTCGGGGCGGTCCGGCTGGTCGTCCTCGTCGTAGATCTCCCCGACGATCTCCTCGATGAGGTCCTCGAGGGTCACGAGCCCCGCAGTGCCGCCGTACTCGTCCACCACCACGGCCACGTGGGTGGACTCGCGCTGCAGCTCCTGCAGGAGGGTGGCCACGGACTTCGACTCGGGGACGAAGCGGACGTCGCGCATGACCTCGGTGACGGGGGTGTCGGTCGCAGCGCCGTCGTGGTGCAGGGCGCGGGTGACGTCCTTGAGGTGCAGCATGCCCCGGATGTCGTCGGCGTCCTCGCCGATCACCGGGATGCGGGAGTTGCCGGAGCGCAGGAACAGGGCCATGGCCTGCCCGAGCGTGTGGTCGGCGTCGATCGTGACGACGTCGGTGCGCGGCACCATGACGGAGCGGACGATGGTGTCGTTCATGGAGAACACCGACTGGATCAGCTCCGCCTCGGAGTCGGCGAGCACGTCCGCGTCGTGGGCGCGGGCGACGAACTCGCGCAGGTGGCGCTCCTGGAAGTCGTCCTCGTCCTCCGGCTCGACCTCGCGACGGCGCCGGTCCCGGTCCAGGCGGGCGGCGAGCGGGCCCAGGGCCCGGCGGAGCACCCACACGAGGCCGCCCAGGCGGCGGGCGACGGCGGCCTCGTTGCGGGAGCCGATCGGCCGCGGGCTCCAGACGCCCAGCAGGGCGGCCACGCCCACGAGCACGACCGCGGCGATCGCCACGGCGAGCCACGTGTCGTCCACCACCGCGTCGGCGGCCGCGGTCAGGCAGACGGCCGACAGGGCCTCGGCCACGAAGCGCCAGACCCGCAGGGCGCCGAGGTGGCTCTCCCGCTCGCGGGCGATCTCCAGGACCTTGGAGCCGGGCCGCTCGCGGACGATGTCCTCCGCGTCCCGCCGGGAGAGGTAGGAGAACGCGGACTCGGCCAGGGACAGCGTCCAGGTCAGGCCGAGGAAGACCAGGAAGAGGGCGAAGAGGACGGCGGGTGTCAGCATGGGCGGTGCCGTCAATCCTCGACGGTGGGGGCCGGGGCGGGCCGGCCGAGGACCTCGGAGACGAGCCGATCCTGGAGCGTGAACATCTCCTCGCGCTCGGCGTCCTCGACGTGGTCGTACCCGAGCAGGTGGAGCATGCCGTGGGTGAGCAGCAGGAGCAGCTCATCGTCACGGGAGTGCCCGCCGCGCGCCGCCTGCTCGGCGGCGACCTCGGGGCAGAGCACGACGTCGCCCAGCACGCCCTCGGCCGGCGCCTCGGGCGAGCCGGGGGTCAGCTCGTCCATGGGCAGGCTCATCACGTCGGTGGGCCCGGGCAGGTCCATCCACTCCTCGTGCAGCTCGGCCATGCGTGCGGCGTCCACGACGGTCACGGCCGTCTCGGCGCGCTCGTGGACGTGCAGGCGCGCGTACACGTGCCGGGCCATGCGCAGCAGCGCGTCCTCGGGGACCTCGATCCCCGACTCGTTCAGGATCTCAACGGCCACGGCGGGCCCCTCCTCGCTTCTGGGACCGCTCCGCGGGGCCGCGGGCGGCGTCGTAGGCGTCCACGATGGCGCTCACCAGCGAGTGCCGGACCACGTCCGAGGAGTCGAAGCGGACCATCTCCAGTCCCTCGATCCCCTCGAGCACCTCGACGGCTTGGGCCAGGCCGGACTGGGTGCCGCGCGGCAGGTCCACCTGCGAGGTGTCGCCCGTGACGACCATGCGCGCACCGAAGCCGAGGCGGGTCAGGAACATCTTCATCTGCTCGCCGGTGGTGTTCTGGGCCTCGTCGAGGATCACGAACGCGTCGTTCAGGGTGCGGCCGCGCATGTACGCCAGCGGGGCGACCTCGATGGTCCCGGCCTCCATCAGCCGCGGGATCGACTCGGGCTCGATCATGTCGTGCAGCGCGTCGTACAGGGGGCGCAGGTACGGGTCGATCTTCTCGGAGAGCCCGCCGGGCAGGAAGCCGAGCCGTTCGCCGGCCTCGACGGCCGGGCGGGTGAGGATGATCCGGTTGACCTCCTTGGCCTGCAGCGCCTGCACCGCCTTGGCCATCGCCAGGTAGGTCTTGCCGGTGCCGGCCGGGCCGATGCCGAAGACGACGGTGGAGCGGTCGATCGCCTCCACGTAGTCCTGCTGGTGCAGGGTCTTCGCGCGGATGCGGCGGCCCCGGCCCGAGAGGATCGAGTCCAGGTGCAGCTGACCCGCGCCGCGCCCGGTGGCGGCGTCGCGGACGTGGTGGACCACCTGGCCCATCACCTCGGGGGTGACGGCCTGGTCGCGGCGGGCGATCGAGCGCAGGTCCTCGACGACGCGCCGCACCGTGGCCACCTCGGCCACCGGCCCGGCCAGGTCCAGCCGCTGGTCGCGGACCGTGACGTCCACGGTGGGGAACACGCCGCCGAGGATCCGCAGCAGGGCGTCCTGCGGTCCGAGCGTGCGGACCATGAGGTCGGCGGACTCGAACGCCACCCCCTCGTGCGCGGTGGCGGGCGGGGTCGGGGTCGTGGGGGGCACGGTCACGATGGGGCGGATCACCTCGGGGTCGCGGGGGCGGGACATCCCGACCAGTCTAGGCGTCGGCGCGCCGTCCTGCCGGGGCTCACCAGCGGCCGAGCCGGTGCTGGAGCACGGCGAGGGCGGCGGGGCCGGCCGTGGAGGCGCGCAGCACGTGCGGGCCGAGCCGCACCGGCACGGCCCCCGCGGCCACGCAGGCCTCGAGCTCGGCCGGGCCGATCCCGCCCTCGGGGCCCACGACGACGGCGATCTCGACGGCCGCGGAGAGTCGCTCCGCCGGCACCGCGGACACCCCGTGCTCCGCGTCCTCGTGCAGCACGAGGACGAGCCGGCCGCCGTCGTCGTCCCAGGCCAGCCCGGCGACCGCCGTCCCGGAGACGTGGTCCCGGACCGCGGGCACCCGGGCGCGACGCGCCTGCTTGGCGGCCGCGCGGGCCGTGTCCGCCCACTTCTGGCGGGCCTTGGCGGCCTTGGGGCCCTTCCAGCGGACGATCGAGCGCTCCGCCTCCCAGGGCACCACGGCGTCCACGCCGAGCTCGACGGCGGCCTGGACCGCCATGAGGTCCCGGTCGCCCTTGGCGAGGGCCTGGACGAGCACGAGCGCCGGGGTGGGCGCCGGCTCCTCCGCCACCGCGTCCAGCCGCACGGACACCGCGTCCGGGGCGGCCGCGAGCACGGTGCCGTGGCCGAGCGTGCCCGACCCGTCGGCCAGGAGCACGGCCTCCCCGGGGGCCAGGCGCATGGCCGCGGCGGCGTGCCGGGCCTCGGCGCCGTCGAAGACGACCTCCGCGCCCGCGCTCGCGCCGGCCAGGGCGCCCGGCTCGAGGTGGAACAGGGGGGCGGTCACAGGTTCCTCAGGTTCTCCCGCAGCCGGGCGAACATGCCCTTGGCCTGGGGTGCGCCGTGCACGACCTCCTCGCCGCGCACCTCGGCCAGGCGCTCCAGGAGCTGGCGCTGCTCGTCGTCCAGGTCGGTGGGCGTGGTGACCACCACGTCCACCTTGAGGTCGCCACGGCCCTGCCCGCGCAGGCGACCGACGCCCAGGCCGTGGAGGACCTCGACGTGGCCGGACTGCACGCCCGGGTCCAGGCTGAGGGACTGCTTGCCGTCCAGGGTGTCCAGCGTGACGGTGGTGCCCAGGGCCGCGGCGGCCATGGGGACGGTCACGGTGGTGGCCAGGTGGTCGCCCTCGCGGCGGAAGGTCTCGTCCGGGCGGACCGCGATCTCCACGTAGAGGTCGCCGTTCGGGCCGCCGCCCGGGCCGGCCTCGCCGCGGCCGGCGAGGTGGATGCGGGTGCCGTCGTCCACGCCCGCGGGGATGCGCAGGGTCAGCGGCGTCCGGGTGCGGACGCGGCCCTGCCCGTCGCACTCGTGGCAGGGCGTCGGGATGACGGTGCCGAACCCCTGGCAGGCGGGGCAGGCCTCGGTGGCCATGACGGTGCCCAGCAGCGACCGCACGGGGCGCTGGATCATGCCGTGGCCATGGCAGGTCTGGCAGGTCTCCGGCTGGGTGCCGGGCTCGCAGCACGAGCCCTCGCACCGATCGCAGCGCACGGCCGTGTCCAGCTCGATCGTCTGCTCGCCGCCGAAGACGGCGTCGCGCAGGTCGATCCGCGCGGTCACCAGGGCGTCCTGGCCGCGGCGGGCGCGGCTGGCGGGGCCGCCGCGGCCGCCCTGGCCGGCGGCGTTCATGAAGGTCTCGAAGATGTCGGCGAAGCCCCCGAAGCCGCCCGCCCCGCCGAAGCCGCCCGGGAAGCCGGCCTGGCCGTTCTCGTTGCCCGTCGTGTCGTAGGCCCGGCGCCGGCCCTCGTCCGAGAGCACCTCGTAGGCGTGGGAGATGCGCTTGAACTGCTCGGCCGCCTCCGGGTCGGGGTTGACGTCCGGGTGGTGGGTGCGCGCGAGCTTGCGGTAGGCGCGGCGGATCTCCTCGGTGCTGGCGTCACGGCTGACGCCGAGCGTCTCGTAGTGGT
The DNA here is from genome assembly GCF_054960655.1 of Micrococcus sp. PSi08. Classification (NCBI taxonomy): domain Bacteria; kingdom Bacillati; phylum Actinomycetota; class Actinomycetes; order Micrococcales; family Micrococcaceae; genus Micrococcus; species Micrococcus sp. PSi08. Next base: position 84,807 of record NZ_JBHNYP010000001.1, read on the forward strand.
CGGTCACGGTGGGGATTCCTCTCGGGGAGAGCGGGACGTGGGGCGATGCGGGACGGGGCCCGCCAGGACGCGTGGAGGCGCGTCAGGTGGTCAGGATGCGGGAGAGATAGCGGGCGATCGCCCGGACGGCGGCCATGGTGCCCGGGTAGTCCATCCGGGTCGGACCGATGACGCCGACCTTCGCCACGGCGCCGGGGCCGTAGGCGGCCGCGACCACCGAGGTGTCCGCGAGCGATCCGGCGTTCTCGGAGCCGATCCGCACGGACACCCCGTGGGCGTCCTGCTCCATCTCCGTGAGCAGGCGCAGCAGCACCACCTGCTCCTCAAGCGCCTCCAGGATCGGCCCGATGGACGCGCCGAAGTCCCCCGGGGAGCGGGCCAGGTTGGCGGTGCCGGCCAGGACGATGCGGTCCTGCCGGCCGGCCTCGAGCAGGTCGTGGACGGCCGCGGCCACGAGGGCGGCGGACTGCCGGTGCTCCGGGCGGACCCGGGTGACGACGTCGTCCACCACGGTGGCCGCCTGCACCGGACCGAGCCCCAGCAGGGCGTCCAGCAGGAGGCCGCGGAGCACGGACAGCTCCGCCTCGTCGACCGGACGGTCCAGCACGGCGTGCCGCTGGTCCACCCGCCCCGTGGACAGGATGAGGACCACGAGCACGCGCGTGGGCGCGAGGGAGACCAGTTCGAGGTGGCGGATCGTGGAGCCGTCCTCGTGGGGGAACTGCGCGACGGCGACCTGCTGGGTCAGCTGGGCCAGGAGGCGCACCGTGGACTCCATCATGTGCTCGGTGTCCGTCTCCGGGTCCAGCAGGGTCCGCACGGCCCGGCGCTCGGCCGGGGACAGCGGCTTCACCTCGGAGAGGCGGTCGACGAACACGCGGTAGCCCTTGTCCGTGGGGACGCGCCCGGCGGAGGTGTGCGGGGCCACGATGAGACCCTCCTCCTCGAGCGCAGCCATGTCGTTGCGCACGGTCGCGGAGGACACGCCCAGGGCGTGCCGTTCCACGAGCGCCTTGGAGCCCACGGGCTCGCGCAGCGCCACGTAGTCCTCCACGATCGCCTGGAGCACCTGCAGGCGGCGGGGCTGCTCCGACATCTCGGTCCTCCTCTGGTCCGTCGGGATCCGGGGCGACCCCGGAGGTGCCCCTGGCTGGCACTCCGGCGGGTCAAGTGCCAATGCTACCGTCCGACCCGGGGGACGACCCGACCGGCCCGCACGGCTTCGCTCACGGTGATCGCCCGCCCCCGTTGCTACCGTGCTCTCCCATGGACTGGAGCAGCTGGGGCCCCGCGGGCCACGACGACCTGACGCGCCGCCCCGCCCGGACCGTCCCCGATGTGCCCGCCACCCCCGGCACGGTGGTCGAGGACGTGGCCTCCGGGTTCACCGGGGCCGTGATCGGCATCGAGCGCTCCGGCGGCGTGCACGTGGTGGTCCTGGAGGACCGCCGCGGCGTGCGCCGCGGCTTCCCCCTCGGCGGCGGCTTCTGGATCGACGGCGAGCCCGTGACCCTGGTCCCCCCGACCGCCGCGGCCCCGGCGGCGCCGGCCCGCACCGCCTCCGGCTCGCGACGGGTCGAGGGGGCGCGGGCCCGCACTGCCCGCGCCTCTCGCATCTGGGTGGAGGGCGTGCACGACGCCGAGCTGGTGGAGAAGGTGTGGGGCGAGGACCTGCGCCTCGAGGGCATCGTCGTGGAGCCCCTGCACGGCGTGGACGACCTCGCCGGGGCGATCCGTGCGTTCGCCCCCGGTCCGCGGCGCCGGCTCGGGATCCTCGTGGACCATCTCGTCACCGGGTCCAAGGAGGAGCGCCTCGCGGCCGAGGCCATGCGGGTGCCGGGCGCCGCGGGCAACGTGCTCATCCTCGGTCACCCCTACGTGGACGTCTGGCAGGTCATCAAGCCCTCCGTCCTCGGCATCCCCGCGTGGCCCGTCGTGCCGAAGGGGCAGGACTGGAAGACGGGGATCCTGCGGGGACTGGGCTGGCCGCACGGGAGCAAGGAGGCCACGGGGCTGGGGTGGAAGCGGCTGCTCTCCCACGTCACCACGTACGCGGACCTCGAGCCGTCCCTGCTGGGCCGCGTGGAGGAGCTCATCGACTTCCTCACCGCCGCACCCGAGCACTGATCTCGGCGCGGCCCCCGCCCGCCCGCGCTATGCTGGCCCATGCCCTGCGCCCGGTCCCCGGCGCGCGGGTCCCGCGATCCAGGAGGAGCCCCTCGTGAACACCCGCGCGCAGCCCGACGCCGGCCGCACCGGCCACGGCCCGCCCGCCTGGCTCGTCTCGGCCGGCGGCCGCGGCGCCCCGCTCACGGCGAAGCAGGACCGTGACCGCGCGGCGCTGGCCCATCTCAGTCTGGCGTTCGGCGTGCTCGGCCCGCTGGTCGTGTGGCTGCTCTATCGCGACCGCGGCCCGTTCACCTCGCAGGAGTCGCGGGAGGCCCTGAACTTCTCCGGGCCGCCCACGCTCATCACGCTCCTGTTCTTCTTCCTGTCCCTGTTGCCGGTGGTCGGCCCGATCTTCGCGATCCTCGGCGCGCTCACGTGGGCCGCCATGGCGGTCTACGGCGTGATGGGCGCCTCGCACGTGTCCAAGGGCCGTCCGTTCCGGTACCCGTTCAACCTGCGCATCCTGCGCTGACCCGGGGTCGGCCGGTCAGAAGCCGGCCAGCGCCCGGACGATCGCGTCGTTGCGCAGCCGCCCCTCGAGCGTCGGGATGATGCGCCCGTCGACGGCGGCGCGCCCGTCCAGCAGGCCCGCGGCGATGAGTTCGGCGATCGCCCCGCGGATCCGCGCGGCCTCCCCCGGCGTCTCCGAGACGAGCTCCGCGGTCGGGAGCCCGCCCACCGTGCGCACCGCGAGCATGATGCGCTCGAGGCGCCGCGCGTCGGCGTCGGGCCGCTCGCGGCCCACGGCGGGGGTGACCCCCGTGGCCAGCCGCTGCGCGTAGGCGGCGGGGTGCTTGGCGTTCCAGAACCGGACGCCGGCGAGGTGCGAGTGCGCGCCCGGGCCGATCCCCCACCAGTCCTGGTCCTCCCAGTACGCCACGTTGTGCCGCGCGCGGTGGACCCCGGACCCCCGCGGATCCCGCGCCCAGTTGGACACCTCGTACCAGCGGTAGCCGGCGGCGCTGAGCAGCTCCTCGGCGAGCAGGTACTTGTCCGCCTGGTCGTCGGGGTCCACGTCCGCCACCTCGCCGCGGGCCACCTGGGCCCCGAGCTTGGTGCCCTCCTCCACGATCAGCGAGTACGCGCTCACGTGGTCCGGGGCCAGGACGACGGCGGCCTCGAGCGTGGCCCGCCAGTCGGCGAGGGACTCCCCCGCGGTCCCGTAGATCAGGTCCAGGGACACCTCCAGGCCGGCCTCGCGGGCCGCGGCGACGGCGGCGGGGACGGACTCGGGCCGATGGGTGCGCTCGAGCGTGGCGAGCACGTGCGGCACCGCGGACTGCATGCCCAGGGAGAGGCGGGTGAAGCCGCCGGCCGCGAGCTGGCGGGCGTACTCCGGGGTGATCGTGTCTGGGTTGGCCTCGGTGGTCACCTCCGCGCCGGGCGCGATCCCGAACCGGTCCACCGCCGCCTGGAGGATGCGCACGAGGTCCGCGGCCGGCAGGAGCGTGGGCGTGCCGCCGCCGAAGAACACCGTGTGCAGCGGGCGGGCGGGCACGTCCGAGGACGCGAGCACGTCCGCGGCGAAGTCCAGCTCCGCGACCGCCGACTCCCAGTAGTCGCCGCGACCCGCGCCGGGGCCGAAGTCGACGGCCGTGTACGTGTTGAAGTCGCAGTAGCCGCAGCGCACCGTGCAGAACGGCACGTGGACGTACAGGCTGAAGGTGCGCGCCGCGCCGTCGCGGGCGGCCGCGCGCACCCGCCGCCCGACGTCGGCCGGCAGCCGGCCGTCGTCGGGGACGGGCTCGCCGAGGGGCAGGGCGGGCACTTACTTCTTCGCCGCCTGGTCGGCGCCGGCGCCGTCAGAGGACAGGGCGGCGATGAAGGCCTCCTGCGGGACCTCCACCCGGCCGACCATCTTCATGCGCTTCTTGCCCTCCTTCTGCTTCTCGAGCAGCTTGCGCTTGCGGGAGATGTCGCCGCCGTAGCACTTGGAGAGCACGTCCTTGCGGATCGCGCGGATGTTCTCGCGGGCGATGATGCGCGAGCCGATGGCGGCCTGGATCGGCACCTCGTACTGCTGGCGCGGGATCAGCTCCTTGAGCTTGCCCGTCATCATCACGCCGTACGCGTAGGCGTTGTCCCTGTGGGTGATCGAGGAGAACGCGTCCACCTGTTCGCCCTGGAGCAGGATGTCCACCTTGACGAGGTCGGCGACCTGGTCGCCGTCGGCCTTCCAGTCCAGCGAGGCGTACCCCTTGGTGCGGGACTTGAGCTGGTCGAAGAAGTCGAACACGATCTCGGCCAGCGGGATCCAGTAGCGGATCTCCACGCGTTCCTCGGAGAGGTAGTCCATGCCCTTGAGATTGCCGCGCTTGGCCTGGCACAGCTCCATGACGGCGCCGATGAACTCGGCCGGCACGATGATCGTGGCCGAGGCCATGGGCTCGCGCACCTCGAGGATCTTGCCCTCGGGGAACTCGGAGGGGTTGGTCACGGTGACGACCTCACGGTCCTCCCGGGTGACCTCGTAGACCACGTTGGGCGCGGTGGAGATGAGGTCGAGGTCGAACTCGCGCTCGAGGCGCTCGCGCACGATCTCCAGATGCAGCAGACCGAGGAAGCCGACGCGGAAGCCGAAGCCCAGCGCGACCGAGGTCTCCGGCTCGTAGACGAGCGCGGCGTCGTTGAGCTTGAGCTTGTCCAGGGCGTCACGCAGCACGGGATAGTCCGAGCCGTCGATGGGGTACAGACCCGAGAACACCATGGGCTTGGGGTCCTCGTAGCCACCCAGGGACTGCTCCGCCGGGTGGGCGTGGTTGGTGACCGTGTCGCCCACCTTGGACTGACGCACGTCCTTCACGCCGGTGATGAGGTAGCCCACCTCGCCCGCGGCCAGGCCCTTGGTGGGCACGGGCTCCGGGGAGGAGACGCCGATCTCGAGGAGCTCGTAGGTGGTGCCCGTGGACATCATGCGGACCTTCTCCCGTGGGGAGAGCCGGCCGTCCACGACGCGCACGTACGTGACGACGCCCCGGTAGGTGTCGTACACGGAGTCGAAGATCATCGCGCGGGCCGGGGCGTCCGCGTCCCCCTCCGGGCCGGGGATGGCGCGGACCACGCGGTCCAGCAGCTCCTCGACGCCGACGCCCGTCTTGCCGGAGACGCGCAGCACGTCCTCGGGCTCGCAGCCGATCAGGGAGGCCAGCTCGGCCGCGTAGCGGTCCGGATCCGCGGCGGGCAGGTCGATCTTGTTGAGCACGGGGATGATCTCCAGCTCGTGCTCCATGGCGAGGTAGAGGTTCGCCAGGGTCTGGGCCTCGATGCCCTGGGCGGCGTCCACCAGCAGGATCGCGCCCTCGCACGCGGCCAGCGAGCGGGAGACCTCATAGGTGAAGTCCACGTGCCCGGGGGTGTCGATCATGTTCAGGGCGTAGTCCACCCCGTCCACGGACCAGGGCATGCGCACGGCCTGGGACTTGATGGTGATGCCGCGCTCACGCTCGATGTCCATGCGGTCCAGGTACTGGGCCTTCATGTCGCGGGGCTGCACGACGCCGGTGGCCTGCAGCATGCGGTCCGCCAGCGTGGACTTGCCGTGGTCGATGTGGGCGATGATGCAGAAGTTGCGGATCACCGAGGGGTCGGTGGCAGCGGGCACCGGGGGGTTCGACGCCAGGGGCGACACGGGCACTTCCTCTACGGGTGACGGGGACGGGGCTCTGACCGCCTAGTCTGTCATGTCCCGCCGCCGACCCGACCCGGACGCCGGGCCCGCGCGTCCACTAGATTCACGCCCATGGCCTTCGACCTGCATCGCGCCCTGTCCCTCGGCCGCCGGACGGCACGCCTGATCGGCGCCCTCCGCGACGACGCCCGGCCGCGTCGAGCCGCCTCCGAGGCCGGTCGACGGGCCGGCGACCGGAGCGGCCCGTCGCCCTTCCCGGGCCCGCCCGGGCCTCCCGGGCCCGCGTGGGACCCCACGGAGCCCACCGACTCGTGGCCGATGCCCGGGCCCGGGCAGGAGCGCCGGCCCGGGCGACAGGACGCCGGCCGCCACGCGTCCCTGCCGGACTTCACCGGGACCGTCCGCGTCGAGTACGCGCCCGTGCCCGGGCCGACGGCCGGGCCGGGCGAGGTCGTGTGGACCTGGGTGCCGTACGAGGAGATGGACGGCCGGGGCAAGGACCGCCCCGTGCTCCTGATCGGCCGGGACGGGGCGCACCTGCTCGGGCTCATGCTGACCAGCCGGGACCGGAACAACGCCCTGGCCCGGGACGAGGACTACGTGGACGTGGGCGCGGGCGCCTGGGACCGGTCCGGCCGCGCCTCGGAGGCGAAGCTGGACCGGGTGGTCCGCGTGGATCCGGCCGCGGTGCGCCGGGAGGGCGGCGTCCTGGACCGGGCGGCCTTCGACCGGGTCACGGCCGCGCTGGCCCGCGCCCGGCGGCGGGGGCGCTGAGTCCGCCGCGCGGATCGCAGGGTCTGGGTGGTAGGATCGTCCGCATTGTGTCCGCCGGTCGACGGGCACCCCCGGAACGGGTCATCATCGGTGTTCCCCACGCCGCTCAGTCCACGGATCCGGGCACCCTCCACGACCCCCTGTTCATGCGGCGCCCGGACCCTCGTCCGCGCCGCCGACGACGAAGGACCCGATTTGGCTAACATCAAGTCCCAGAAGAAGCGCATCCTCACCAACGAGAAGGCGCGCCAGCGCAACGTCGCGGTGAAGTCCGAGCTGAAGACCGCCATCCGCGCCGTGGACAAGGCCGTCGCCGCCGGCGAGCCCGAGGCCGCCGCCGCCGCGCTGCGCACCGCCTCCCGCAAGCTGGACAAGGCCGCCTCGAAGGGCGTCATCCACAAGAACCAGGCCGCGAACCGCAAGTCCGGCATCGCCGCCCGCGTGAAGGCCCTCCTCGGCTGATCCACGCCCCCCGGCTGTGACCGCGGCCCCCGCCCCGAGCGATCGGTGCGGGGGCCGCGTCGTGTCCGGGCTGCCCCCGAGGGATGCCGTCCGGCGGCGCCGTCAGCGGCTGACGGCGGTGGCCACGCGGATGACCGCGCGCTCGACGGCGAACTCCGGGTTGCGGGAGGCGCCCTTGGCCTCGGCATCGGCCTGGGCGATCCACTCCACGGCCTGCGCGATGCCGGCCGCCGTCCAGTGCCGCGCCGCCTGCTGGATGTAGCGCACCTGGAACGGGGCCACCCCGAGCAGGGACGGCAGCTCGGCGGCGGGCCGGCGGGCGTCGATCATCCGCGCCACCTGCCGCGCCTTGAGCGCGAGTGCCGCGGTGATCATCACCGGGTGGACGCCGGTGGCCATCGCGTGCCGCACGAGGGAGACGGCCCTCGCCGCCTGCCCCTCGAGCGCCGCGTCGGCCACCGCGAAGCTCGTGGCCTCCACGCGGCCGCTGTAGTACGTGTCCACGGTCTCGACGCTGACGACGCCCTCGGTGTCGTCGACGAGCTGGGCGCACGCGGCCGCGAGCTCCGTGAGCGAGGCGCCGGTGGCGCGGATGAGCGCGCGGGCCGCCTCCTCGTCGATGCGCCGACGCCGGTCGCGGAACTCGGCCTGCACGAAGGCCAGCCGCTCCTCGTCCTTCTTCAGCGGCACGCATTCGACCACCGTGCCGGCCTTCGCGACGGCATCCAGCAGCCTCTTGCCGCGGGTGCCGCCGGTGTGACGCAGCACGAGCGTGACGTCGTCCGCGCCGGGGCCCTGCTGGACGAGGCGCAGGGCGTCCTCGAGGAACGCATCGTTCATGGCCTCGAGGCCCTCGACCGTGATGAGGGTGGGCTCGGCGAAGAGGGACGGGCTGGCCGCGGTGGCCAGCTGGCCGGGCTGGTACTCCCCCGCGCGGAGCCGGTGGATCTCCAGCTGACCGTGACGCTCGCGCAGAGCCTGGGTCACGCGGTCCGTCACCCAGCGGGCGGCATGGTCCTCGGGCCCCTTGAGGAGCATGAGCGGGGCGGGCTCGGCCCTCCGCCAGGCCAGCGGGTCGGTGCGGCCGGCTCGGCCGGAACGGGGGCTGCGGGCGGCGGACATGCGTCCCATCCTAAGGTCCGGTGCGGACGCTCGAGGGCGGGCGGACGGTGTGGACCGCGATCTCGGGCGCGCCGTCGGGGTCGGGGCCGTCCGCGGCCGTGAGGGCCAGCGTGCCGTGCAGGTCCGTGCGGGCCACCGGCCCGAGGCGGCCGAGCGCGTCCACCGTGGCCCGGTGGGGGTGGCCGTACGGGTTGTCGGCGCCCACGGAGACCACGTGCAGGCGGGCGCCGGCCGCGCGCGGCACGGCCGTCCCACCGTTGCGGGCCCCGTGGTGGGCGACCTTGAGCACGTCCACGCGCGGCGGTGCGGCGGCATCGGACCGGCGCCCCGCGACCCACGCCGCGGAGGCGTCCTCCTCCATGTCGCCGGTGACCAGCGTCGTGACCGGACCGGCCCCGCTCTCGACGGTGACCAGCACCTGGGCGGAGGCGTCGTTCTCCTCGGGGGCCCGCGCGTCGGCGAGCAGCACGTGCCACCGCACCGGCCCGGCCGTGCCCGTCGCGCCGGTGCGGAGCCGTGCCGCGTCGGCGAGCGGGTCGACGCCGTCCGCCTCGCCTCCGCGCCCTTCCCGGCCCTGCGCCGGTGCGTCCCGGGTCGCGTAGTGCACCGCCCCGCGGGAGGCGCGGTCGACCACGCCGGCCAGTCCCCCGGCGTGGTCGGCGTGCAGGTGGGTGAGCAGCACGGCGTCCACCCGGTCTACGTCGAGGTCGTCGAGGCAGCGACGTGCGAGCCCCGGCTCGGGCCCGACGTCGACGACGACCCCCGCGCGCGGGCCGGACCGGAACACGGCCATGTCCCCCTGGCCGACGTCGCAGAACGCCACCGCCCAGTCCGGCGGGGCCGAGCCCGAGGACCGCGGCACGAGGACCGCCCCGACCGCCCCCGTGGTGGCCGCGGCCAGGGCGGCGGCGAGCACGACCAGGGCGGGGAGGCGCTCGCGGGTCCGCGGCGCGCTGCGGCCGACACGCCGGACAGGGGCGGTCCGGCGTCGTTCGAGCAGGAGCACGGCGGCGAACCCGAGGAGCGTCGCGGCCACCAGCAGGACGCCCAGCCCGGCGCCGAGGGCTCCGGCCGGCCACGGACGCAGCGCCCCGGGCAGGGAGGCGCTGGTGTGGGCGACCCACCCGATCCAGGCCGCGGGCCACTGGATCACGGCCACGAGGGCGGCCGCGATCCCCGGCGCGGGCAGGGCGAGGGCCGCGGCGAGGGTGCCCAGGACGGTCACGGGCGGCACGGCCGGGGCGGCCAGCAGATTGGCCGGCACCGCGTAGGCCGACACCTCACCGGTCATGGCCAGGATGATCGGCTGGCAGGCCAGGTGGGCGGCCACGGTCACCGCGAGCGACGCCGAGAGCCACCGCGCTACGACGTCGGGCAGCATCCGGCCGAGCCCGGCGTGCAGCGCACGGTCGAGGGGCGCGCCGGCCAGGACGATGCCCGCGGTCGCGGCCAGGGAGAGGTGGAAGGCCGGTTCCACGGCGAGGGCCGGCACCGCGACGAGCAGGGCCGTGCCGCCCACCGTCAGGAGTCCGAACGCCTGCCGCGCGCGGCCGAAGAACACCGCGAGCGCTCCGAGGGCGCCCATCACGGCCGCCCGGAGCACGGACGGCTCCGGCCCCACGACGACCACGAACACCCCGAGGACCGCCAGCCCGGCGCTGAGGACCACCGCCCGGTGCACCCGCGCGCTGCGCAGGGTGATCGCGACCGCGCCGAGGATCATGGCCACGTTGGCCCCGGACACGGCAGACAGGTGCGACAGGCCCGAGGCCTTCATGGCGTCGTCGAGGGCGGCCCCCTGGGCGGAGCGGTCGCCCAGCACCAGCCCCGGGATGAGTTCCGGCGCAGCGCCGACCGTGCCCTCCGCAGACTGACGGAACGCGGCGCGCAGCGCCTCCCGCCGCGGGGGGCCCGGGTCACCGCCGGTGGCCCCGCCTGCCGTCTGCGTCCCGCCGGGGCAGGGTCCCGGCTGCGGGGCGGCCGCGGCGGCCAGGAACACGGTGGAGCCGGACCTCGACGGCCGGGCCACCACGCACACCCGCGATCCCGGCCCGCCGCCGGGGGCCGCCGTCCCGTCCAACGGCGCGGCGATCGTCGCGGGCGGTGCGCCCCCGCCCGTGAGTCGGGCCGTCACGGCCGCCTCGGGGGCCCGCGGCGGATGACCGAACGTCTCGACCCGCACGGGCACGCTCCAGCGTGGGCCGAAGGTCGCCTCGCTCCGGGTGGCGGGCCCGTCCAGGGTCAGCTCGAGCCGCAGCGGTGAGCCGGCGTGCACCGCGCCGGTCCAGCCGCTGGCGCTGGCCGCGGCGGCGGGCCCGGCCGAGTGCTGCAGCATCAGGGCCGCGGCCACGCCGGCCAGCGTCGTCGCGGTGGCCACGCCCCGTATCCGACCGGTCGAGCGGGCGGCGCCCAGGACAGTGGTCGCGGCGACGGCCAGCCCGGTGAGGGCCGCCGCCGAGCGGGCCGGGGCGTCCCAGGCGACGCCGAGGATCCCGAGGGTCAGGCAGACGAGCAGGGCGGGCACCCACCGGGCCTCGAGCGGGCCGGGCACCTCGCGGTGGCGGGCGCGGCGGTCCACGGGATCGCTGGGCGGGCCCGGGGCCGGGCTCACCACGAGACGTGGTCACGCAGCCGGTCGAGCGTGGCCGGGCCGATGCCGGGCACCGCGTCCAGGTCCTGCAGGCCGGTGAACGGGCCGACCGTCTCGCGGTGGGCGATGATCTTCTCCGCCGTGGCGGGGCCGACGCCGGGCAGGGTCTGCAGCTCCGTGGCGTCGGCGGTGTTCAGGTCCACGGTGTCGCCGGACTCGGCGCCGCCCGGCTCGCCTCCGCCACCGGCCCTGCCCGTGGTCGGCGTGGGCTGCGCCTGCGCGGCCCCGGCCACCCGGTCCAGGGCGTCCTGCGGTGTGCGGGCGGAGGGGACGAGGACCTGTTGGCCGTCGTCCAACGGGGCCGCGAGGTTGATGCGCTCCGCCCGGGCGTGCCGGGTCGGGCCGCCGGCGGCGCCCACGGCGTCGGCCACCCGGGAGCCCGGCGCGAGGCTGACCACTCCCGGCCGGGCGACCTCGCCCACCACGTGCACCCGCAGCGGGCCGGACCCGGCGGGGCCGGACGCCTCCCCCGACGGCCCCGCCTCGGACGTCCGCGCGTCGGTGCCCGCCGCCGACGGGGCGGTGGAGGGCGCGTCGGTCTGCGGGATGCCTGCACCGGCCGCGGCCGCCGGGATGGCCGCGGGCGGCGCCGGGGTGGTCAGCCAGGCCACCGCCCACCAGGCCGTGGCGGCGACGAGCAGCACGGTGACGGCCAGCAGGGCCGGCCGCCACCGCAGCACCGGGCCCCGAGGTGGGGTGCGCTCCCACCGGGACGCGGCGTGCGGGCCGGCTGTGTCGACGTCGGGGGCGGCCGCGGGCGCGGGGTCCGGGGCGAAGGCGGGCGGATCGTCGCAGAGGCGGTGGCTGGGGCTCATGCGGGCAGTCTGCGGCCCCGTCGCCGAGTCGGGCGCGTCCCGCACCCGACCTGGGGATGACCTCCGCGGTCCAGGGTGGTGTGCAGGAACGGACGCGCCCGTCTCCTCGGCGCTCCCGCACGGGCGGCCTCAGTCCCCCGAGCCCCCCGTGGGCGATTCCAGCGGGCAGATCACCACACCCAGGGCGCCCAGGCCCAGGTGCGCGGCGAGCACGGCGGGCAGCTCGACGACGGGCACGGGGGTGGTGGAGACCGGCTGGAGCCGCTCCGCGAGCTGCACGGCCGTCTCGGGGTCGCCGTACTCGTGCACGGCGATCCGCACCGGGTCCTCGCCGGCCCGCTCGGTCGCGAGCTCCACGAGCCGGTCGACGGCCCGGGCCGCGGACCGCGGGCGGTCGACCAGGCCGATCGCGCCGTCGTCGACGGCCATGACGGGGCGCACCTGCAGCAGCGTGCCCAGCAGCGAGGCCAGCCCGCTGATCCGCCCGCCCCGGCGCAGCTGCTCGAGGCTGGGCACCGTGAACAGCACGTGGCTGGAGTCCACGGTGGCCTCGAGCCGCTCGCGGATGCGGGCCACGGGCATGCCCACCCCCGCGTCCACGGCGGCGTCCACCACGGCCATGCCCAGCGCGAAGCCCACGGTGCGCGAGTCCACCACGGTCACCGGGCGCTCGGCCTCCGCGGCGGCCAGGCGCGCGGCCTCCACGGTGCCGGAGAGCTCGCCGGACAGGTGGACGGAGAGGATGCGTGCGTAGCCGGCGCGGGCCAGCTCGGCGTAGGCCGTCCGGAACGCGCCCGGCGAGGGCCGTGAGGTGCGCACCGGGGTGCCGGCGGCCAGGGCCAGCGGCAGCTCCAGCGCGAGCTCGTCCGTGCCCTCCGTGTGGATCTGCTCGCCCACCATGACGGGCAGCGCCACCTGGCGGATCCCCGCGGCCAGACCGTGTCCGAGGACGGCGCCGGGCAGGGCCGCGGCCGAGTCCGTGACGACGGCCGTGCGGTCCCGGCGGGGCGGGCGCAGCCCGTAGCGTGCCCGCCCGGCCAGCTGGGAGCGGCGGGAGCGCAGGCGGACGAGCGCATCGTCGCGCCACTGCTCGATGCTCGCCACGGCCTGCCTCCTCTCCCCCGGCCCGGTCGGGGACGGTCTCACGCGGTCAGCGGATCACCAGGTTCACGAGCTTGGGCTCGCGCACGATCACCTTGACGATCTCGGCGTCCCCGATGAAGTTCCGCACCTTCTGCGACGCGCGGGCGCGCGCCTCGAGATCCTCGGCGGTGATGTCCGCGGGCACCTCGAGGGTGTCGCGGACCTTGCCCTTGACCTGGACGACCGCCGTGACGGTGTCCTCGACCAGCAGCGCCTCGTCCACCGCGGGCCAGCCGGCGCGGACCACGGAGGGCTCGTGGCCGAGCAGCACCCACATGTCCTCGGCCGTGTACGGCGCCACGAGCGAGAGCAGCACGGCCACGGCCTCGGCGGCCTCGCGGACGGCGGGGTCGGCCGCGCCGGCGCCGGCGTCGATCTCCTTGCGGGCCGCGTTGACCAGCTCCATCGTCTTGGCGACGACCACGTTGAACTTGCCGTCGTCCAGCAGCTGCTGGGCCTCGTGCACGGTCCGGTGGGTCACCCGGCGCAGGGTCACGGCCCCGCCCGCCGGGTCCGTGCCGGCCGGGGCGCCCGTCGCGCGGACGTCGCGGGCCAGGCGCCACGCGCGGGCCAGGAACTTGCCGGCGGCGCCCGGGGCGACGTCGGCCCAGTCCACGTCGTCCTCGGGCGGCGAGGCGAACACCATGGTCAGGCGCACGGCGTCGACGCCGAACTCGTCCAGCTGGTCGCCCAGGTCCACGCCGTTGCCCAGCGACTTGGACATGGCCTTGCCGCCGTTGAGCACCTGGCCCTGGTTGAGCAGGGCGCGGAACGGCTCGGTGAAGGGCACCAGGCCGAGGTCGTGCAGGGCCTTGGTGAAGAAGCGGGCGTACAGCAGGTGCAGGATCGCGTGCTCCACGCCGCCCACGTACTGGTCCACGGGCAGCCAGCGGCGCAGGGCGTCGGGGTCGAAAACGCGGGCGTCGTCGTTCGGGGACGCGTAGCGGAGCATGTACCAGGACGAGTCCACGAACGTGTCCATGGTGTCGGTGTCCCGTCGCGCGGGGCCGCCGCACTGCGGGCAGTCCACCTCGACCCACGACGTCGCCGCGGCCAGGGGCGACTGGCCCTTGGGGGCGAGCTGCTCGCCCTTGAGGTCGGTCGGCAGGGTGACCGGCAGCTGGTCCTCCGGCACGAGCACCTCGCCGCAGTCCGGGCAGTGGACCACGGGGATCGGGGTGCCCCAGAAGCGCTGACGGGAGAGCAGCCAGTCGCGCAGGCGGTACGTGGTGGTGCCCCGGCCGGTGCCGCGCTCCTGCACGATCTCGATGGCCCGCGCGATGGCCGCGGTCTTGTCCAGGCCGTCGAGCTCCCCGGAGTTCACCAGGATGCCCTCGCCGGTCGTCGCGACGCCGGAGACGGCCGGGTCCTCCTCGCCGGTGTCCAGCACGGCGCGCACGGGCAGCCCCATGGCGCGGGCGAAGTCGAGGTCGCGCTGGTCGTGGGCCGGCACGGCCATGATGGCGCCCGTGCCGTAGTCGGCCAGCACGTAGTCCGAGGCCCAGATCGGCAGGCGCTCACCGGTCAGCGGGTTCACGGCGTGGCGGCCCAGGAACACGCCGCTCTTCGGGCGGTCCGTGGCCTGGCGGTCGATGTCCGAGACCTTCTTCAGGTCCTCCCGGTACGCCTCGAGTTCGGCCCGCACGTCGTCGCCGGCGAGCTCGGCGGCCAGCGGCGCGTCGGCGGCGACCACCATGAAGGTCGCGCCGTGCAGCGTGTCCGGCCGGGTGGTGAAGACCGTGACGACGGGGCCGTCCTCGACCTGGAAGTCGACGTGGGCGCCCTCGGAGCGGCCGATCCAGTTGCGCTGCATGGCGAGCACGCGCTCGGGCCAGTGGCCGGTGAGCTGGTCCATGTCGTCCAGCAGCGCGTCCGCGTACTCGGTGATGCGGAAGTACCACTGGTTCAGGGTCCGCTTGGTGACCTCGGTTCCGCAGCGCTCGCAGCGGCCGTCCACGACCTGCTCGTTGGCGAGCACCGTCTGGTCCTGGGGGCACCAGTTGACCGGGGAGTCCTTCCGGTACGCCAGGCCCTTGCGGTACAGCTGCTGGAACAGCCACTGGGTCCACCGGTAGTACTCGGGGTCCGAGGTGTGCAGCTCACGGGACCAGTCCACGGCGATGCCGTACCGCTGGAAGGAGCGCTTCTGCGTCTCGATGTTCGCGTAGGTCCACTCGGCCGGGTGGGCGTCGCGCTTGATGGCGGCGTTCTCGGCCGGCAGGCCGAAGGAGTCCCAGCCGATGGGGTGCAGCACGTCGAAGCCGCGCTGCATCCAGTGGCGCGCGACGACGTCGCCCATCGCGAACGCCTCGGCGTGCCCCATGTGCAGGTCGCCCGACGGGTACGGGAACATGTCGACCACGGTGCGGGTCTCGGAGCCGTCCTCGCGCGGGGCGAACGTCCCGGCCTGCTCCCAGTACCCGGCCCAGCGGGCCTCCACGTCACGGAACGAGTACTCCGCGTCGGCGGGGATGCTGGGGGTGGCCGGCACGGCGCTGTCGGGGGTCTGGCTCACGGCGGTTCGAGTCCTCACGCAGTCGGGATGGGGCGCCGGCCCTCGGGCGGCGCGGACGGGGCCGGCGGCACGGCCGGCCACCCCATCCTACGGCGACGGCGCCCCGGCCCGGCCGCAGGGCCGCTCCGAGACGCCGTGCCCGGCCGGGCACGCGGTTTCAGGCGGAGTGGCTGCCGCCTGCCGGACGCTCGGGCCCGGCGTCGGGACCGGGGCGCGCCCCTCCGGAGGTGAGCGCGTCGTCCTCCTCGAGCACCTGGGCGACCTCGTCCTCGAGGGCCTCCGTCACCGCGTCCGGGGCCGCCACGGAGTCCCCGACCGCCTCCTGCAGCTGCACTGCGTGCTGGGCCGTGAAGGTCTTCTCCGGATGCTCACGCAGGCGGAGCAGCGCGAGCAGGCGCAGACGCAGCCCCGACTCGGCGGAGATCTGCCGGCGGTGGGTGAGCCACCAGACGAGGAGCACGAGCGCGAGCACGATCCCCAGGTGGCCCAGCGCCGGGTAGACGACGTTCATCAGGTCGCCGAAGCCGACGAAGCTCACCGCGAAGGCCAGCAGCGTGACGCCGGCGAACACGGGCCGGTAGCGGCCCGGGCGGTCGGCCGTGAGGCGGCGTCCCAGCGCGTAGAACATGCCGATCGCGGTGTTGAAGATCATCAGGTAGATCACCACGACCATCGCCCAGCCCAGCCAGGGCGCGATCGAGGCGAACAGCCGCAGCATGGGGACGTCGGCGCGGCCGATCTCGGCGTAGCCGAGGTAGAGCAGCGTGGAGGCCATCAGGAGCAGGGCGGTGTACATCAGGCCACCGGTGAGGCCGCCGAGGAACGCCTCCCGGGGGTGGGTGATGGACCCGCCGATCACGAGGCACATGGACACGGCCATCACGACGACGAGGCCGAAGTAGTTGACCGAGGACAGCCACCACGGGTCCACCGGCGTGGTGGCCTGGACGGCGAGGGACTCGTGGGCGGTGAAGCCGCCGTCGCGGGTGACCAGGACGTGGACGAACCCGGCCACGACCGCGACGACCACCAGGGGCGTGATCAGGGAGATGATCGCGGAGACCTTCTCCACGTCCAGCATGCCCGTCACGAGCACGAGCAGGGTCATCAGGGTGGAGCCCGCCCACGTCGGCCAGCCGAACTGCTGGGCGAGCGTCGAGCCCGCCCCGGCGAGCATGACGACGCCGATCGCGAAGAGCGTCACCGTCACCACGACGTCCAGGATCCGGGCCATCACGGGGTGCGAGACGCTGCGGAAGACGACCTTGTGGTCGGCCGCGAGGAACACGCTGCCCAGCTGGAGGATGACGGCGCCGCCGGCGGTGACGAGCAGGCCGGCCAGTCCCGCGCCCACGACGCCGATCCAGCCGAAGCCCACGAAGTACTGGATGACTTCGGCGCCGGTGGCGAAGCCGGCGCCGACGAGCAGGCCGACGAAGGCGAGGGCGATCTTCAGGGATCTGAGCGCGACGGGGTGCTGCACGCATGGGCCTTTCGTGGGGGACGGGGTGCGCCCGTGCGGGCCCCGGGACCGAGGACGGGCCGGAGTACGGTAGGCACGCGCGCGCCATCGTGGCCAGGACCAGGCGTCGCCGGGTTCCGGGCAGCGTGGCCTCAGGCCCACCCCAAGGCCGCCCTCCCGCTGGCACGCCGCGGTCGCGATCAGGCCGAGCATCTCGGCGGACCCCGTCCCCGCGTCCAGCGGAGACGAGGCGCCACGGCGTCGGCGGTCGAAGGCCTGGCTAGGGTGGGGACGTGCCTGTCCCGACGCCGTCCGCCGCCCCGGGCCCGCCCGTCCGCCTGCGCGATCTGCTGCGCCCGCCCGCGGCGCCCGCCGATCCCCGCGCGCTCACGGGCCACCCGGCCCGGACGCCCCGCCGGCGCACCCTGGCCGTTCCGGACCCCGTCAGCGGGACCCCGTCGTCCGTGGCCGTGTGGGAGTACGCCCCCGTTCCGGAGGCCGCACCGGGTTCGCCCGGCGCACCCGAGGGAGACACGGCCGCTGCCCCGCTGGTGTTCGTGCACGGCTTCCGCGGGGACCACCACGGCCTCGCCCTGCTGGCCGACGCGCTCCCGGAGCATCCGATCCACTCGATCGAGCTGCCCGGCTTCGGGGCCTCGGAGCCCTTCCCTCACGCGGAGCACACCGTCGCCCATCACGCGGACGCGGTGGCCGCCGTCGTCACCGCCCTGGGTCTGCCGGCCGCCCCCGTGCTGGTCGCACACTCCTACGGGACGACCGTGGCGGCCGAGCTGGTCGCCCGGGACCCGTCCCGGTGGGGACGGCTGGCCCTGCTCAACCCCATCGCCGAACCCGCGCTGCACGCGTCCGCGTCCGTGTCGAGTCGGGTGCTGGCGGCCGTCGCCGAGGGGTACTACGAGGTCGCCGCCCGCCTGCCCGAGCGCCCGGCGCGGCTGCTGCTGGGCGCGCCGCCGGTCGTGTGGGTGACCACGCTCGCCATGACCCGCACCAGGGACAGGGATGTCCTCGCGTACACCCATGACCAGCACCGGCGCCACTTCTCGGACTTCGCCTCCGCACGCATGCTCTCCGAGGCGTACCGCGCCTCGAGCACGGGCTCCGTGGCCGACGTCGCCGCCCGCCTCAGCCTGCCGGTGCTGCTGGTCGCGGGGCGGGAGGATCCGCTGGGCTCGGTGCCGGCACAGGAGGCGCTCGCCGCGGCGATCGACGACGCGGGCGGCACGGCGGAGCTGCACGTCCTCGACGGCGTCGGGCATCTGCTGCACTACGAGCGGCCGGCCGCCTGTGCGGCGTTGATCCGCGACTGGCTCCGCCGCGCCGGCCGCTGACGGGCCCCTCAGAGCACCCCGGCCGGGTCGAGCCGCACCCGCACCGGGGCGGTCTCCCGCCGAGCGCTCGCTGCGGACCGGGCGGCGCGCAGGGCGCCGACGGTGGCCTCGGCCGCCGCGTAGGGGAAGATCAGCAGGGCGCGGGAGCGGGTCTCGTCGGCGGGGTCCGGCACCGGCCCAATCCAGGGCAGCCGCGCCGGGCCGCCATCGAGCGGGGCCGAGTGCGGATCCTCGTGGACGTCCTCGTCCGGCCGTTCCCGGCGGGCGGCCTCCACGAGCTCGAGGTACTCCGCGACGGCGGCGGCCTCCCCCGTGACCTCTGCGAGGCGGCCGGCGGGAGGCAGGTGCAGCTCGCGCCGCTCGGCGACCTGGCGCGCGGCGAAGCCGTCGGGGTCCCGTCGGACGAGCGCGTTCACCGCCTCCCCCGCGTCCGCGGTGACCACCACGACGCCCCCGTCGGAGGCGGGGCGGACCAGGCAGGCGGCCGCGAGCCAGCGGGCGAGCACGCGGCCCGGCACGTCGAGGCCCTCGCGCTGGAGCTGGCTGTCCCCGTCGAGCAGCAGGGCGGCCGCGTAGCCGTCGGGCGTCGCCGGCTCGGCCCCCACGGTCGCCACCACCAGGGAGGGCCCGGGCGGCACCGAGCCGAGCATGTGCTGCGCCGAGGAGGCGTGCACGGGCACGCGCGGGAACGCCCGGCCCAGCTCCTCGGCCGTGCGGTCCACGCCGCGGGCGCCGGCCCGCAGCGTCGTGCCGCCGCACTCGGTGCACCGGAAGCCGCGCTCCCGGGTGCCGCACCACCGGCAGGCCACCTCCCCGTGCCGGGCGGCCCGCGCGTCGCGGAAGCCCAGCGGCCCCGCGCAGACGCGGCAGCGGGCGGGCGTGCGGCACCGTTCGCACACGAGGGCTGGGATGAAGCCGGCCCGGGCCACCTGCACGAGCACCGGGCCCGGCCGTGGCCCGAGCAGCGCGGCGCGGGCGGCGGCCCAGGCGGCCTGCGGCAGCCGCGCCCGCTGCGCGAACGGGTCGCGCGCCGTCTCCCAGGCGTCGGCGGTGGAGACGACCCGTGGCCCGAGCTCGCGCTGGGTCGCGCGGGAGGGGCCCAGGTGCAGCAGCCAGCCCGACTCGACGAGCCGTTGCACCGGGACGGACCGGGAGGGCCCGGCGAAGAGCAGCGCCGCGCCGGTCGCGCGGGCCCGCTCCAACACGACCTCTCGGGCGTGGAAGTAGGGCGCGCGGGGTTCTGCCCACGCGTCGTCGCCGTCGTCCCAGAGCACCACCAGCCTCAGGTCGCGCACGGGCGACCACACGGCGGCCCGGGTGCCGGCCACGATGCGCCGGGTGCCGCGCAGCGCGGCCAGGTGGGCGCGGTACCGGGGCGTGTTGCCGTCCTCGGAGCCGATCCGCGCGTAGGCGTCCTCCCCCACGTGCTCGTCGAGGGCGGCGCAGAGCCGGTCGAGGTCGCGGTGGTCGGGCACCAGCAGCAGGACGCCGCCGTCCGAGGCGGCCACCGTGCGCGCCAGAGCGGCCAGCGCGCCCGCCTCGTCCCATTCGAACAGGCGCGAGGGCACGACGGCGGCCGCCCGCGCGGCGTCCCCGGCCAGCACGGCGGACACGAACGCGGTGCCCCCCTCGAGGGACTCCCACACCGTGGGCACGAGGCCCTCCTCCGCCGCGGGAGGCTCCGGGCGCTCGGCGTCCGTGCCGGTCAGCGTCACAGGGTGGTCCGCGGCGGTTTCCGCGTCCTCCGCCAGGGCGGCCTTCTCGACCTGCGCAACGCGCGGGGGCACCGCGGCCCGCAGCACGTCCGTGACGACGCCGGCCTGGCGGCGGGCCACCGCGCGAGCCGTCGCCAGGACCTCCTCCGTCAGCGGCGGGATGGCGGTGAGCACGCCGGTGAGCTCGGTGAGCTGGGCGCCGGTGGCCGGCTCCTGCTCCCGCGAGACGAGCCAGCCCGTCATGGCCCGTCCGCCGAAGCGGACGGACACGCGGGAGCCGGGGACCGCCCGGTCGTCCAGGGCCACGGGCACGAGATAGTCGAACTCGCGGTCCAGGTGCGGCACGGGCGAGTCCAGCAGGACGCGGGCGATCGGCCGCTCCGGCCACCCCTCGGCCCGCTCCGGCAGTCGGGGCGCGTCCTCCGGCTCCGGGAGGGCGAACAGCGTGTCCGTGATGCCCGCCTCCGGATCAGAGGCCGGCGGCAGCGCGCAGCTGCTCGACGCGGTCCGTGCGCTCCCACGTGAAGTCGGCGTCGTCCCGGCCGAAGTGGCCGTTCGCGGCGGTCCGTCGGTAGATGGGCCGCAGGAGGTTCAGCTCCTTCACGATGGCGGCCGGACGCAGGTCGAACACCGCGTTCACGGCCTCGATGATCTTCTCCTCCGGCACCGTGGCCGTCCCGAAGGTGTCCACGTACAGGCCCACGGGCCGGGCCGAGCCGATCGCGTAGGCCACCTGGAACTCGGCGCGCGAGGCGAGGCCGGCGGCCACCACGTTCTTCGCGACCCAGCGGAGCATGTAGGCGGCGGAGCGGTCCACCTTGGACGGGTCCTTGCCGGAGAAGGCGCCGCCGCCGTGCCGGGCCATGCCGCCGTAGGTGTCCACGATGATCTTGCGACCGGTGAGGCCGGCGTCGCCCACGGGGCCGCCGATGACGAACTTGCCGCCCGGGTTGATGATGATCCGCATGCCGGAGGTGTCGAGGCCGGAGCGCTCGATGACGGGCCGGATCACGTGCTCCTCCACGTCCGCCCGCAGCTGCTCCTGCGTGACCCACTCGTGATGCTGCGTGGAGACCACCACGGCCTCGACCGTGGTGGGCACGTGGCCGGGCGCGTAGCCGATGGTGACCTGCGTCTTGCCGTCCGGCAGCAGGTACGGCATGGGCGTGTTCTCCGCCCGGCGCACCGCGGTGAGCCGCTCGGAGAGCCGGTGCGCGAGGTAGATGGGCATGGGCATGTACGCCGGGGTCTCGTCCGTGGCGTAGCCGAACATGATGCCCTGGTCCCCCGCGCCCTGCTCGTCCACCTCGTCCGCCGAGCCGTACTCGCGGGCCTCGAGGGACCGGGAGACGCCGGCGAAGATGTCCGAGGACTGCTGGCCGATGGAGATGTTCACGCCGCACTGGGCGCCGTCGAAGCCGTTGGCCGAGGAGTCGTAGCCGATGTCCAGGATGGTCTCGCGCACGATCTTGGGGATCTCCACGTACGCCGAGGTGTTCACCTCGCCGGCCACCTGCACCAGGCCGGTGGTGGTCAGGGTCTCCACGGCCACCTTCGCCGACGGGTCGGCGGCGAGGATCGCGTCCAGGATGGCGTCGGAGATCTGGTCGCAGATCTTGTCGGGGTGGCCCGCCGTGACGGACTCGGAGGTGAAGAGGCGGAGCTCTCCGCCGCCCACCCCCGAATACGGGTCGGCGTGGCGGGCGGGGCTCAGCGAGGCGGCATCGGTCATGCCGCACAGTCTAGGTCAGCGGCCCGACGCGCCGGCGGGGTCGCGACCGGCGAGGTCATCCACGATCGCCTGCACGACGGCGGCCGCCGCCTGGTCCTTGGAGCCCACGGTCTCCACGGCGGGGCGGCCGTCGGCGAACAGGATGGTCACGGCGGTCTCGTCCCGGCCGAACACCTTGTCCGTGCCGACCTCGTTGACCACGAGCATCTCGCAGCCCTTGCGCGCCAGTTTGGCCCGGCCGTACTCGAGCACGGAGGACGTCGCGTCGCCGGTCTCCGCGGCGAAGCCGACGATGAGCGGGGCCATGGGCCCGCCCTCGGAGCGGGTCCGCACGGCCGTGGCGAGCACGTCCGGGGTGCGCTCGAGCACGATGACGGGCGCGCCGCCGTCGTCGCCCTTCTTCATCTTGGCGTCGGAGACCTCGGCCGGTCGGAAGTCCGCAACGGCCGCCGCCATCACGAGGACGTCGGCGTCGGCGGCCTCCGCCAGCACGGCCTCGAGCAGGTCCTGCGTGGACTCCACGGGCACGACGCGCTCGACGCCCTCGGGCGTCGGGACGGACATGGACCCGGCGACGAACCGCACGGTGGCGCCGGCCTCGAGGGCGGCGCGCGCCAGGGCGGCCCCCTGCTTGCCGGAGGAGCGGTTCCCCAGGTAGCGGACCGGGTCCAGCGCCTCGCGGGTGCCCCCGGCCGTGATCACCACGGTGCGACCGGCCAGCGGGCCGGGTGTCGGCTCGGCGTCGGACCCGGAGGCCCGGGGACGGCGCGGGGCGCCCGCGGCCGCGGCGGCCTGCGCACGCTCCCAGATCTCGGCGGGCTCGGGCAGCCGCCCGGCGCCGGAGTCGGCCCCGGTGAGCCGGCCCACGGCGGGGTCCACGACCGTGACGCCGCGCTCGCGCAGGAGGGCGACGTTGGCGACCGTGGCGGGGTGGTGCCACATCTCGGTGTGCATGGCGGGGGCCAGGACGACGGGGCACGTGGCGGTGAGCAGCACGTTGCCCAGCAGGTCGGGCGCCATCCCCGCGGCGGTGCGCGCGAGCAGATCGGCGGTGGCCGGCGCGACCACCACGAGGTCCGCACGCCGGCCGAGCCGGACGTGGTTCACCTCGTCGACCGCCTCGAACGTGTCCGTGCGGACCGGGCGACCGGAGAGGGCCTCCCACGTCGCCGCGCCCACGAACTCGAGGGCGTTGGCGGTGGGCACCACGGTCACGCCGTGGCCGGCCTCGGTCATCAGGCGCAGCAGCAGCGCCGCCTTGTAGGCCGCGATGCCGCCGCCGACCCCGAGGACGATCTCCATGACGGGCTCAGGCCTCCGGGGCGTCCTCGGAGGTGCCCTCCTCGGCGCGCACCGTCTCGGCGGCCTCCTCGATGGCGGCGGGATCGCCCATCGGCTGGTGGGCGTCGGCCGACTCGAGGGTGGCGAACGGGTCGTCCTCGCCCGGCAGGGAGAAGTCGCCGAAGTCCTCGGCGGCCAGGTCGGCCTCCGGGGTGGCCTCGACGGCCTCGCGGGACACGAGCAGGTCGGCCTCGATCTCGCGCAGGGCGATGGACAGCGGCTTCTCGTTCAGCTGGGTGTCCACGAGCGGGCCGACGTACTCGAACAGCCCCTCGTGCAGCTGCGAGTAGTAGGCGTTGATCTGCCGGGCCCGCTTGGCGGCGAAGAGCACCAGGGCGTACTTCGAGTCGACCCGCTCCAGCAGGGAGTCGATGGGCGGGTTGACGATGCCTTCGTACTGTTCGGTCACGGGGTCTCCAAAGTCTTCATCTCACTGTCACGTCGGCGCCGGGTGCGGCGTCGGTGCGGCCGGTCCTCAGGCCTCGGTCGGACGGCGCTCGGGGTCCAGCCCCATGAGTCTCACCAGTTCCTCGGCGGCCCGCTCCACGCGGTCGTTCACGACGACGGCGTCGAACTCGGGTTCCGCGGCGAGTTCCAGTCTAGCCGTTTCGAGCCGGCGGCGCTGTTCCTCCGGGCTCTCGGTGCCGCGGCCGAGCAGCCGGGACACGAGTTCCTCCCAGCTCGGCGGCGCCAGGAACACGAAGGTGGCCTCCGGCAGCGCACGGCGGACCTGGCGCGCTCCCTGCAGGTCGATCTCCAGCAGGACGTGGCGGCCCTGCGCCACGGCCTCCATCACGCGGTCGCGCCGCGTGCCGTAGCGGTGGACGCCGTGCACGACGGCCCATTCCAGCATCTCGTCCGCCTCGACGAGGGAGTCGAACTCCTCCGGCGTCGTGAAGTAGTAGTGCACCCCGTCCTCCTCGCCCGGGCGCGCCGGGCGGGTGGTGGCGGAGACGGACAGCCAGGCCTCGGGGTAGTGCTCGCGGACATAGGCCGACACGGTGCCCTTGCCGACGGCGGTGGGGCCGGCCAGGACGGTGACGCCCGGGCCCGGGGGGCGTTCCTGGACGACGGTGCGGGCCACCGGGACGGCGGGGGCGGGTCCGGGGTCGAACGTGTCGGTCACGCATCCTCCTGGTGGGACGGGCCTCGCAGACCCGTCACCCGGGCCGGCGCCGACCCGCCGGGATGTGGGGGTCACCGGCCAATATAGGCGATCAGCGCCTCGCGCTGACGACGGCCCAGGCCGCCCAGCCGACGCCGCGGCGAGATGCCGCACCCCGCCATCGCCTCCCGGGCCCGGACCTCGCCCACGCCCGGCAGGGCCAGCAGCAGGTCCACGGTCCGCAGACGGGCGACGGCGTCGTCGGCGTCCGCGCGCGCGAAAATGTCGGCCAGGCCGACCTCACCGGCGGCGAAGGCCGCCTTGAGCTCCGCCCGCGCCTGGCGGGCCTGGAGGGCCTTCCTCCGGGCCTCCGCCCTCTCCTGCACACTGAGCTGCCGCAACGCCATGGGTCTGACCTCGATGCCTCTCGTTCCCCACCGGCCCCGTCGTGACCCTTCCATGGTCAAGGACGACGAGCACAGCCGATCGAAAGGGAAGATACCATCCCGTCCACACGGCACGGGCGCGCCGGGAGGACGCGGGCGTCACCGCAGGGCGGCGCGATTCTCCTCGATCGTGTCCACCAGCGAGGCCACCGACGGGCCCGCGCTCAGGATGCCGCGGGACGAGGTCGCCAAGACCTGCGGCCAGGCCGTCCCGAAGTCGGCCCGCATGCCCCGGGCCGTGGCGCCCTGGGCACCGAACCCGGGCGCCAGCAGGGGCCCGCCGAGGGCCGGCAGGTCCAGGCCGAGGCGGTCCGCCTCGGCGGCCACCGTGGCGCCCAAGACGAGTCCCACCGGCCCCCACGCGTCGTCGCCGCGCAGGGCCGCGTTCTCGGCGGCCGCCGCCGCGGCGATGCGCCGGGCGACCGATCCCTCGGCCGACCCCTCGCCCACGTGCTGGACCTCGCGGCCCTCCGGATTGGAGGTCAGCGCGAGGACGAACACGCCGCGGCCGGCCTCGTGGGCGGCGCGGATGGTCGGCACGAGGGTGCCGAAACCCAGGTACGGGCTGAGCGTCACCGCATCCGCGGCCAGGGGCGAGGCGTCGGCGATCCACGCGGCGGCGTAGCCGTCCATGGTGGAGCCGATGTCACCGCGCTTGGCGTCCGCGATCGTGAGCACCCCGGCGTCCCGGGCGGCCGCGAGCAGCCGCTCCAGGGCCGCCAGGCCGGCCGATCCGTGGCGCTCGTACAGCGCCACCTGGGGCTTGATCGCCGCCACGCGGGGCCCCTCGGGACCCACCGCCGCCTCGAGGGCGGTTAGGGAGAACGCCTCGAGGCCCGCCGGGGTGTCGCTCAGGCCCCACTGCCGCAGCAGGCCCGGATGGGGGTCCACGCCGAGGCACAGCGGACCGGCCGTCTCCATGGCGTGGGCCAGCCGCCGCCCGAAGGGGGCGCGGGGCCCCGCGCCGCCCGTCGCCGTCGTGGTCACGCCGCGGCCTCCGGACCGGCGACAGCCTGCTGCAGGCGCGCGTCGTGCTCCTGCAGTGAGGTGACGGACCACTCGTAGGACCGCATGGCCTCGATGGCCTGCAGGCACGCCCCGAATTCGGCCGTGGTCGTGATCACCGGCACGCCGAGCGACGTCGCGGCCGCGCGGATCTCGTAGCCGTCCGTGCGGGCGTCGCCGCCGGAGGGCGTGTTCAGCACGAGGTCGACGGTGCCGGCGTGCAGCTGCTCCAGCACGGTGCCCGCGCCGTCCTCGTGCCCGGCGTCGGCGATCTTCGCCACGACCTCCGCGGGGATGCCGTTGCGCCGCAGCACCTCGGCGGTGCCGCCGGTGGAGACCACCTGGAAGCCGAGGTCGACGAGGCGCTTGGCCTGGCCCACGAGGGTGCGCTTGTCCCGGTTGGCGACCGACACGAACACGCGCCCCGAGGTGGGCAGCGGGCCGCCGGCGGCGGACTGGGACTTGGCGAACGCGGTGTCGAAGTGCTTGTCGATGCCCATGACCTCGCCCGTCGAGCGCATCTCCGGGCCCAGCAGCGAGTCGACCACGCGGCCCTCCGCGGTGCGGAAGCGGGTGAACGGCAGCACCGCCTCCTTGACCGCCACGGGCGCGCCGATCGGCAGGGTGCCGCCGTCGTACGCCGTGGGCAGCATGCCCGCCGCGCGCAGGTCGGCGATGCTCTCGCCGACGCCGATCCGCGCGGCCGCCTTGGCCAGCTGGACGCCCGTGGCCTTCGAGACGAACGGCACGGTCCGCGAGGCGCGCGGGTTCGCCTCGATCACGTACAGCACGTCCGAGGCGAGCGCGAACTGGATGTTGATCAGGCCGCGCACGCCGACGCCGGCCGCTATCCGCTCGGTGGCGCGGTGCACGCGCTCGAGCACGTCCGGGCCCAGGGTGACGGGAGGCAGCACGCACGCGGAGTCACCCGAGTGGATGCCCGCCTCCTCGATGTGCTCCATGACGCCGCCGAGGTACAGCTCGGTGCCGTCGTAGAGGGCGTCGACGTCGATCTCGATCGCGTCCTCGAGGAAGCGGTCCACGAGCATCGGCTGGTCGGGGGTGATCTCCGTGGCGTGCTCCACGTAGTGGGCCAGTGCTTCCTCGGAGTACACGATCTCCATGCCGCGGCCGCCGAGCACGTAGGAGGGGCGCACGAGCACGGGGTAGCCGATCTCGTCCGCCACGCGCTTGGCGTCGTCGAAGGAGACCGCCGTGCCGTT
The DNA here is from genome assembly GCF_054960655.1 of Micrococcus sp. PSi08. Taxonomy (NCBI): domain Bacteria; kingdom Bacillati; phylum Actinomycetota; class Actinomycetes; order Micrococcales; family Micrococcaceae; genus Micrococcus; species Micrococcus sp. PSi08. The sequence goes on from NZ_JBHNYP010000001.1 coordinate 111,463, forward strand.
CTTCGGCGCCACCAGGCCCGCGCGCTCGAGCACGAGCGCGAACTCGCCGCGGTGCTCGGCCAGGTCGATGGCCGCGGGCGAGGTGCCCAGGATCGGCACGCCGGCGTCGGCGAGCTGCTGGGCCAGCTTGAGCGGGGTCTGGCCGCCGAGCTGCACGAAGACGCCGCGCACGCCGCCGGAGGCCTCCTCTGCCGCGATGACCTCCAGGACGTCCTCGAGCGTGAGCGGCTCGAAGTAGAGGCGATCGGAGATGTCGTAGTCCGTGGATACCGTCTCCGGGTTGCAGTTGACCATCACGGTCTCGTAGCCAGCCTCGCGCAGCGCCATGGTGGCGTGCACGCACGAGTAGTCGAACTCGATGCCCTGGCCGATCCGGTTCGGGCCCGAGCCGAGGATGATCACCGACTCGCCCTCGTGCGGGGCGACCTCGGTCTCGAGGTCGTAGCTGGAGTACCGGTACGGGGTGAAGGCCTCGAACTCGGCGGCACAGGTGTCCACGGTCTTGTAGACGGGGCGCACGCCCAGGGCGTGACGCACGCCGCGCACGACCGCGGCGTCCATGTGCCGCAGCGAGCCGATCTGGGCGTCGGAGAACCCGTGCCGCTTGGCGCGGCGCAGCAGGGCCTCGTCGAGGACCTCGGCGTCGCGGATCTCGTCCGCGACCTCGTTGATGAGCACGAACTGGTCCAGGAACCACGGGTCGATCGCGGTGGCCTCGAAGGCCTCCTCGATCGTGGCGCCGGCGTAGAGCGCCTGCTGGGTCTGGGAGAGCCGGTCGGTGGTGGCCGTGCTCGCCGCCGCGAGCAGGGCCTGCGGGTCGGCGTCCTGCGGGAACGCGAGCTCCGAGCCCTTCTGCTCGAGCGAGCGCAGGGCCTTCTGCAGGGCCTCCGTGAAGTTGCGGCCGATGGCCATGGCCTCGCCGACCGACTTCATGGTGGTGGTCAGCGTGGGATCCGCCGCCGGGAACTTCTCGAACGCGAAGCGCGGGACCTTCACGACCACGTAGTCCAGGACCGGCTCGAAGGACGCCGGGGTCTTCTGGGTGATGTCGTTGGGGATCTCGTCCATCGTGTAGCCCAGGGCCAGCTTGGTGGCGATCTTGGCGATCGCGAAGCCGGTGGCCTTCGAGGCCAGCGCCGAGGAGCGGGAGACGCGCGGGTTCATCTCGATGACGACGACGCGCCCGTCCACGGGGTTCACCGCGAACTGGATGTTGCAGCCGCCGGTGTCCACGCCGACCTCGCGGATGACGTTGATCGAGATGTCCCGCAGCTTCTGGTACTCGCGGTCCGTCAGCGTCATGGCCGGGGCCACGGTGATGGAGTCGCCGGTGTGCACGCCCACGGGGTCCACGTTCTCGATGGAGCAGACGACGACGACGTTGTCGTTCTTGTCCCGCATCATCTCCAGCTCGTACTCCTTCCAGCCGAGGATGGACTCCTCGAGCAGGACCTCGGAGGTCGGGCTGTACTGCAGGCCGGCGCCGCAGATGCGGTACAGGTCGGCCTCGTCGTAGGCCATGCCGGAGCCGAGGCCGCCCATCGTGAACGAGGGGCGCACCACCACGGGGTACTTCAGGTCCTCGACGGCGGCCAGGGCCTCCTCCATCGTGTGCACGATGTGGGACCGGGCGGACTCGCCGCCGGCACGCTCCACGACGCCCTTGAACAGCTCGCGGTTCTCGCCGAGCTCGATGGCCTCGATGTTCGCGCCGATCAGCTCGACGCCGAAGCGCTCGAGCACCCCGTCCTTGTCGAGGGCGATGGCGGTGTTCAGCGCCGTCTGGCCGCCCAGGGTGGGCAGCAGGGCGTCCGGGCGCTCCTTCTCGATGATCTTGGCGACCACGGCCGGGGTGATGGGCTCGACGTAGGTGGCGTCGGCCAGCTCCGGGTCGGTCATGATCGTGGCCGGGTTGGAGTTGACGAGGACGACGCGGACGCCCTCCTCCTTGAGGACGCGGATGGCCTGGGTGCCGGAGTAGTCGAACTCGGCGGCCTGGCCGATCACGATGGGGCCGGAGCCGATGACCAGGACGGACTTCAGGTCGGTGCGCTTGGGCATGGATCAGGCTCCTTCGGTGGCGGGGGTGGTGGCGGCGCGGTGCTCGGTGAGCAGCTGCACGAAGCGGTCGAACAGGTCGAGGGTGTCGTTGGGGCCGGCCGCGGACTCCGGGTGGAACTGCACGGAGAAGGCGGGCCGGTCGAGCAGGCGCAGGCCCTCGACGACCTGGTCGTTCAGGGACCAGTGGGAGACCTCGACGCGGCCGAAGCGCGACTCCGGCGCCTCGATCGGCTCGCCGAGGGGGGCGGCCACGGCGAAGCCGTGGTTCTGGGAGGTGATGGCCACGCGGCCCGTGGCCTTGTCCAGCACCGGCTGGTTCGGGCCGCGGTGGCCGAACTTCAGCTTGTAGGTGTCGAAGCCGAGCGCGCGGCCGAAGATCTGGTTGCCGAAGCAGATGCCGAAGAACGGCAGGCCGGCGTCGAGGACCTCGCGCAGCAGCTCCACCTGGGCGTCTGCCGTGGCCGGGTCGCCGGGGCCGTTGGACAGGAAGACGCCGTCCGGGTCCACGGCGCGGATGCCGGCCAGGTCCGTGGCCGCGGGCAGCACGTGCACGCGGATGCCGCGGGAGGCCAGGTGCCGCGGCGTGGCGGCCTTGATGCCGAGGTCGAGGGCGGCGATCTCGGCGATCGGCTCGCCCTCCCAGCCGTGCTCGGCCGGCTCGATGACGTACGGCTGCTCCGTGGTGACGGACTCCGCGAGGCGGGCGCCGGCCATCGACGGCTGGGCGCGCACCTCCGCCAGCAGCTCGGCCTCCGGGCGGGCGGCGTGCTCGCCGGAGAACACGCCGGCGCGCATCGAGCCCTCGGTGCGCAGGCGGCGGGTGATGGCCCGGGTGTCGACCTCGCGGATCCCGACGACGCCGAACGCCTCGAGCTCCTCGTCGAGGGTGCGCTCGGCGCGCCAGTTGGACGGACGCCGGGCCGCGTCGCGGACCACGTAGCCGGCGGCGAAGATCGCCCGCGACTCGCGGTCGGCGTCGTTGACCCCGGTGTTGCCGATGTGCGGGGAGGTCTGCACGATGATCTGCCCCGCGTAGGACGGGTCGGTGAGGGTCTCCTGGTAGCCGGTCATGCCCGTGGTGAACACGGCCTCGCCCAGGGTGCGGCCGCGGGCGCCGTAGGCCCGGCCGCGGTGGACGGTGCCGTCCTCGAGGACGAGCAGGGCCAGGTCGTCGGTGGGGGTGCTCATCGGGGGTCTCCTTCTCCTGCGCGGCCGGCCGGGTCGGCCGGGGCGGGGTCGATGATGGTCTGCAGGGCGGCGAGGAGCCGGTCGCGGTCCTCGGGGCGGTCGGGGCGGAAGGCGGAGGTGAGTTCGACGTCGCCGAGGCGCCAGCCCCAGGCGACGAGCCCGCCCGGCTCGACGAACTTGCCGGCGATCCCGCCGGACAGGCCGGCCTCGACGAGGTCGTCCGCGGGGATGAACAGGTTGGCGGCCCCGGGGCGGAGCACGAGCAGGCCGCGGTGGGTGCCGGCGTCGTGGACCTCGAGGACGGCGCGCGAGCGCAGGCCCAGGCCGTGCACCGCCACGCGGTCCAGTCGGTCCTCGCCGCGCACCGTGCCCACGTGCATGCCCTCCGAGGACAGCGTCGGCTCGGCGTCGTAGAGGGCCGTCGGCACGGGGGCCGGGGCCGGGATCCCGGCCTGCGCCCGGCGGCGGGCCCGCCACCCGAGGGCCAGCAGGCCGAGCAGCACGAGGACGACGGCCAGGGTGCCCAGGGTCACCGGCAGCCACACGTCCGCGTAGTCCTTCGTCGGGGTCCGCGGCGGGACGGGACGGGCCGCCAGGGCGGCGGCCAGGGAGGTGATGCTCACGCGCGCTCCCCCGTCTCCGTCAGGGCCGGGTGGCGGTACGGCCGGGCGGGGGCGCCGTCGGCGACGACGCGGGCGCCGCGGTAGACCGTGTGGCGTACCGCGCCCGGCAGCTCCATGCCCCGGTACGGGCTGTTGCGGGACTTGGTCAGGTGCTGCTCGGGGTCCACGGTGCGGCGGGCCTGCGGGTCCACGAGCACGAGGTTGGCCACGGCGCCGACGCGCGGGACGCCGCGCTCGTCGGCCTGGCCCTGGTCGGTCAGGCCGGCGATCCGGGCCGGCGCCGTGGACATCACGCGGGCGACGCCGGCCCAGTCCATCAGGCCGGTGTCCACCATCGCCTGCTGCACCACGGACAGGGCGGTCTCGAGGCCCGTCATGCCCATCGCCGCGACCGTCCACTCGCACTGCTTGGTCTCGGCGGTGTGTGGGGCGTGGTCGGTGCCCACGGTGTCGATGGTGCCGTCGGCCAGCCCGGCGCGCAGGGCCATCACGTCGGACTCGCGGCGCAGCGGCGGGTTGACCTTGAACACGGGGTCGTAGGAGCGGACGAGCTCCTCGGTGAGCAGCAGGTGGTGCGGGGTGACCTCGGCGGTCACGGCCACGCCCTGGGCCTTGGCCCAGCGGATCAGCTCGACGGAGCCGGCCGTGGAGACGTGGCACACGTGCAGGCGGGAGTCCACGTGCTGGGCCAGCAGCACGTCACGGGCGATGATGGCCTCCTCCGCCACGGCGGGCCAGCCGGCCAGGCCGAGGACGCCGGAGAGCTCGGACTCGTTCATCTGGGCGCCGGCGGTGAGGTTCGGCTCCTGCGCGTGCTGGGCCACGAAGCCGCCGAAGGACTTCACGTACTCGAGCGCACGGCGCATCAGCACGGCGTCGTGGACGCACATGCCGTCGTCGGAGAACATCCGCACGCGGGCCTGCGAGTCGGCCATCGCGCCGAGGTCGGCCAGGGCCTCGCCGGCCAGGCCCACGGTCACCGCGCCCACGGGGTGCACATCGCACCAGCCCGCGTCCCGGCCCAGCCGCCACACCTGCTCCACCACGCCGGCGGTGTCGGCCGTCGGCGTCGAGTTGGCCATCGCGTGGACCGAGGTGAAGCCGCCCATCGCGGCGGCGCGGGTGCCGGTCTCGACCGTCTCCGCGTCCTCCTTGCCGGGCTGGCGCAGATGGGTGTGCAGGTCGACGAGCCCGGGCAGCAGCACCAGGCCGGCGCAGTCGACCTCCTCGGGGGCCGGGTCGAGGCCGGCGGCGTGGGTCGCGGCGTCCGGGCCGAGGGCGGCGATCCGGCCCTCGGCGACGAGCACGTCGGCGGTCTCGCCCGTGGTCAGGCGCGCGCTGCGCAGCAGCAGGGGGGCGGGGCTGGGGGCGCTCACGGGCGGACCTCCTGGTCGTGGTTGAGGACGAGGTGCAGGACCGCCATGCGGACGGACACGCCGTTGGCGACCTGCTCGAGGGCGGTGTTGCGGGGCGAGTCCGCCGCCGCCGGGCTGATCTCCAGGCCGCGGTTCATCGGGCCGGGGTGCATGACCACGGGCTCGTCGAGCAGGGCGCCCCGGCCGGCGGTGAGGCGGGCGAAGCGGTCATCGGTCAGCCCCCAGGTCCGGGTGTACTCCCCTGCGGACGGGAAGAAGGCGCCGCCCATTCGCTCGGCCTGGACGCGGAGCATCATGACGGCGTCGGGGCCGGCGTCGAGGGCCTCGTCCAGCGAGTAGGTGACCTGGCACGGCCACGCGGCCACGCCCACGGGCAGCAGGGTGGGCGGGGCGGCCAGGGTGACCTGTGCGCCCAGCGTGCTGAGCAGCCACACGTTGGACCGGGCCACGCGCGAGTGCAGGATGTCCCCCACGATCACCACGCGCATGCCGGTCAGGTCCCGGCCGACCAGGTCCTCTCCCGTCGCCGCGGCGAGGCGCCGGCGCAGGGTGAAGGCGTCCAGGAGGGCCTGGGTGGGGTGCTCGTGGGTGCCGTCGCCGGCGTTCACGACGGCGGAGCGCACCCAGCCGGAGTCGGCCAGCTGGCGGGCCGCGCCCGAGGACCAGTGGCGCATCACGATGGCGTCCGCGCCGATGGCCTCGAGCGTCTGGACGGTGTCCTTGAGCGACTCCCCCTTGGAGACGGACGACCCCTTCGCGGAGAAGTTGATCACGTCCGCGGAGAGCCGCTTGGCGGCGGCCTCGAAGGAGATGCGGGTGCGGGTGGAGTCCTCGAGGAAGAGGTTCACCACGGTGCGGCCGCGCAGGGCGGGCAGCTTCTTGACCTCGCGCTGGTTGACGGCGGCCATCTCCTCGGCGGTGTCGAGGACGGCGAGGGCGTCGGCGCGGGAGAGGTCGGCGGTGGACAGCAGGTGGCGCACGGCTCAACCCTCCCGGGTCGCGACACGGTCGACGATGCTCACGGCGTCCTCAGTGACCTCGCCGGTGCCCTCGGGGCCGTCGACCTCCATGAGCCGGACCTGGACGCGCTCGGCGGTGGAGGTCGGCAGGTTCTTGCCCACGAAGTCGGCCCGGACGGGCAGCTCGCGGTGCCCGCGGTCCACGAGGACGGCCAGGCGCACGGCGGCGGGGCGGCCCAGGTCGGCGATCGCGTCGAGGGCGGCCCGGACGGTGCGGCCGGAGAAGAGGACGTCGTCCACGAGCACGACGACGGCGCCGTCGAGGGGGACCTCGGGCAGGCGGGTGGGCATCGGGGTGCGGGCCGTGCCGCGGCGGAGGTCGTCCCGGTAGAGCGTCACGTCCACCTCACCGACGGCGGCGGTGGGGTCGAAGGCCGGCTCGATGCGGGCCAGCAGGGCGCCGAGCCGCCGGGCCAGGGGGGCCCCGCGGCGCGGGATCCCCATCAGGACGAGACCCTCGGCGCCCTTGTTGGACTCGAGGATCTCGTGGGCGATCCGGGTCAGCGCCCGGTCGATCTCGGACGTGGACAGCACGGTCCGGGCAGCACGAGGTGCGGCGGGGTCAGTTCCCATGCCGGCGCCTCCTTCCCCGCCTCACAGGACGGCTCTTAAAGGATGCGTGGTTCGTCCCGGGGCGCCGGTGGGCCCCCGCGCGGGACGTCGCCGACTCTACCAGCGAGGCCCGCCCCACGGCGCGGATGACGCGGTGCGGGACGGGCCTCGTGACGGAGCTCTCGGCGGCTCAGGCGAGCAGCGTCGGCTTGACCTGCTGCAGGCGGCCGAGCAGACCGTTGACGAACTCGGGCGAGTCGTCCGTGGACAGCTGGGCGGCCAGGGCGACGGCCTCCGAGATGGCGACAGCGTCCGGCACATCGTCCTGGAAGAGCAGCTCCCAGGCCCCCACGCGCAGGATCGCCCGGTCGACGGCGGGCATGCGGTCCAGGGACCAGCCGCGGGAGTAGGAGCTCAGGGCCTCGTCGATCCGCTCCTGGTCCGCGATGACGCCCTCCACGAGCCGCTGGGTGTAGTCGTTCACTTGCAGGTCGGTGCTCTCGCGGCGGGTGCGGATGCCCTCCAGCACGGTGGAGCCGCGCTGCTCGGCCTCGAACAGGATCTCCACCGCACGCTGCCGGGAGCGGCTGCGCGCCGTGGTCCCCCGCTTGGCAGCGGAGCCGGCGGAGGCCCGCTCAGTCATTGACGCGGCCGAGGTAGTCGCCGGTGCGGGTGTCGACCTTGACGCGGGTGCCCTGCTCGACGAAGAGCGGCACCTGGATCTCGGCGCCGGTCTCCACGGTGGCGGGCTTGGTGCCGGCGGACGAGCGGTCCCCCTGCAGGCCCGGCTCGGTGTAGGTGATCTCCAGGACCACGGACGCCGGCATCTCGAGGTACAGCGGCGTGCCCTCGTGCAGGGCGATGACGACCTGGGTGTTCTCGAGCATGTACTTCGCGGCGTCGCCGACCACGGCCCCGGGCACGGTGATCTGGTCGTAGTCCTTGACGTCCATGAACACGTAGTCCGCGCCGTCCTGGTAGAGGTACTGGTAGTCGGAGCGGTCCACGGTGGCGAACTCGACCTTGGCGCCGGCGTTGAAGGTCTTGTCCACGACCTTGCCCGTGGTGATGTTCTTCATCTTGGTGCGGACGAACGCGCCGCCCTTGCCCGGCTTGACGTGCTGGAACTCGGTGACGTTCCAGAGCTGGCCCTCCAGCTTCAGGACGGCGCCGTTCTTGATGTCGTTGCTCGTTGCCACGTGTGTGTGCTCCCGATCGGTCTCGCGGACCGTCACGGGTCCGCCTGCAGTGGGTGGGGTCTTGGATGTGCGCGGGCCAGTCTACGGGAGGCCCCGCGCGGGGCCGGGGTCAGCGGCGGCTCACTCTGCGATCTCCTGGTACGCCGCGAAGAGCAGGGACGCGTCCGGGATGTCCACGGTGGTGGGCTGCGCGAGCCCGTCCAGCAGGACGAAGCGCAGCTGGTCGCCGCGGTTCTTCTTGTCCCGGCGGATGCCCTCGAGCAGGGTCTGCCACCGGTCCCCACGGTAGGAGACGGGCAGGCCCAGGGCCGTCAGCACCGACCAGTGGCGGTCCGCGGTGGCGTCGTCGAGCCGGCCGAGGGAGCGGGCCAGCTCGGCCGCGAAGACCAGCCCCACGGACACCGCGGCGCCGTGGCGCCACTGGTAGCGCTCGGCGAGCTCGATCGCGTGCGCCATCGTGTGGCCGTAGTTCAGGGCCTCGCGGGCGCCCGACTCGCGGGGGTCGCGGGAGACGATGTCCGCCTTGACCCGGATCGAGCGCTCGATCAGCTCGCGCAGCCGCGCGGAGTGCGGGTTCTGGGCCTGGGCCGGGTCCTCCTCGATCAGGTCGAGGATCGCGGGGTCGGCGATGAAGCCGCACTTCACGACCTCGGCCAGGCCGGAGATCAGCTCGTTGGCCGGCAGGGTGAGCAGCGTGTCCAGGTCGGCCAGCACGCCGGCTGGATTGTGGAACGCCCCCACCAGGTTCTTGCCCTCGGCGGTGTTGATGCCGGTCTTGCCGCCCACCGCCGCGTCCACCATGCCCAGCAGGGTGGTGGGCATGTGCACGACGCGGATGCCGCGCAGCCACGTGGCCGCCACGAAGCCGGCCAGGTCGGACACGGCGCCGCCGCCCACGGAGACGATCGCGTCCGACCGGGTGAAGTCGTTCTGGCCGAGCACCTGCCAGCAGAACCCGGCCACCTGCAGGTGCTTGCCCTCCTCGGCGTCCGGGATCTCGGCGGTCAGTGCGGTCAGGCCCACGGCCTCGAGGTCGTTCTTGACGACGTCGCCGGTGGCCCGGAGGGCGCGCGGATGGATGACCAGCACGCGTCGGACGGTCGGGCCGAGCATGTCCGGCAGGCGCGCGAGCAGGCCCCGGCCCACCACCACGTCGTAACCGCCGTGCACGGCCGCCTCGTGGCCACCGGCCACGGGGATGACCGTCACGTCCTCGGGTGCGGCCGGAGCGGCCACGGGCGCTGCCCCCGGGGTCTCCTGCTCGGTGCTGTCCGGCTGACGGTCCGTCATGGGTGTGACTCACTCCTTCGGGGGCGGTGGGCGTCCCCCACGATACGCCAGGCCGCCTCGGCGGCCGTCAGGCCTGTGGTGTCGAGCACGAGGTCGGCGACCTGGCGGTACAGCCCCTCGCGTTCGGCGAGGATACGCCGCCAGGTCCCGGCGGGGTCTCCGGCCAGGACGGGGCGGCCCGCGCCGCCGCCCACGCGGCGCAGCGCCTCGGCCTCTCCGACCGCGAGGTAGACGACGTCGGAGTCCGGCCCGGCCAGCGCGCGGCGGGTGCCCGGATGCAGGACGGCGCCGCCGCCGCACGAGAGGACGCATGGGGCGGGTCGGCCGAGCACATGGCCGATGACGCGGGCCTCCTCCGCCCGGAACGCGGCCTCGCCGTGCTCGGCGAAGAACTCCGGGATCGGGCCGTGGACCTGGGCGAACAGCTCGTCGGAGTCCACGAAGGGCAGCCCGGTCAGGGCGGCCAGGGCCCGGCCGACCGTCGTCTTGCCGGCCCCCATCGGGCCGACGAGGACGACCCGGCGGGCCGGGCGCGCGTCCGGGTCCTCGTCGGCCGCGGCGGCCACCGTGGCCGCGGCCGTCAGGCGCGCCTCGAGGGCGCCGGTCATGCCCTCCCACGGGCACACGGTGACGGGCCCGGGGACGGGACGCGTGCTCGGGTCCGGTCCCGGGGCCGGCGCGGTCCCGGGGGTGTCGGTCACGGCAGGGGGTCGCCCATCGGGCCGTCCGCCACGGCGTCGGCGCCCGGCTCCGGCAGGGCGGGGACCGCGGCCTGGAACGCCCCGAGGTTGCGGCGCGTCTCGGCCACGGAGTCACCGCCGAACTTCTCGAGCATCGCGTCAGCCAGGACGAGGGCGACCATGGCCTCGGCGACGATGCCCGCGGCGGGCACGGCCGCCACGTCGGAGCGCTGATGGTGGGCCGTGGTCTCCGCGCCCGTGGCGACGTCGACCGTGGGCAGCGCGCGCGGCACCGTGGCGATCGGCTTCATCGCGGCACTCACGCGCAGCAGCTCGCCCGTCGACATGCCGGCCTCGATGCCGCCGGCCCGGTCGCTCGTGCGCCGGGGGCGACCGTCCGCGCCGCGGGCGATCCCGTCGTGGGCGGCGGAGCCGCGTCGGGCGGCCATGGCGAACCCGTCGCCGACCTGCACGCCCTTGATCGCCTGGATGCCCATCAGTGCCCCGGCCAGCCGCGCATCGAGGCGGCGGTCCCAGTGCACGTGGGAGCCCAGGCCGATCGGCACGCCGTACGCCAGCACCTCCACGACGCCGCCGAGGGTCTCCCCGGCGCGGTGGGCGTCGTCGACCTCGGCGACCATCGCCGCCGAGGTCCGCGGGTCGAGGCAGCGGACCGGGTCGGCGTCGAGGCGGGCCTCGTCCTCGGGGACGGGGAACGGGTGGCCCTCCGGCAGGGCCGCCTCCCCGAAGGCCACGGTGTGGGAGACGATCCGCACGCCGAGCTCGCCGAGGAAGGCGCGGGCGACGGTGCCCAGGGCCACGCGGGCGGCGGTCTCCCGGGCGGAGGCGCGCTCGAGGAGGGGGCGGGCCTCGTCGAAGCCGTACTTCTGCATGCCGGTCAGGTCGGCGTGCCCGGGCCGCGGGCGGGTGAGCGCCGCGTTGCGGGCCAGTCCGTCGAGCTCCTCCGCGGGGACGGGATCGGCGGCCATCACCTTCTCCCACTTGGGCCATTCCGTGTTGCCCACCTGGATCGCCACGGGCGAGCCGAGGGTGCGGCCGTGGCGGACGCCGCCGAGGATCGTCACCGCGTCCTGCTCGAACTTCATGCGCGCGCCGCGACCGTACCCCAGGCGGCGGCGCGCGAGCGCGTCCTGCACGTCCTGCGTCGTGACCGGGATCCCGGCCGGCAGTCCCTCAACGATTCCTGTGAGCGCGGGGCCGTGAGACTCCCCCGCTGTCAACCAGCGCACCATGGCGTGCAGTCTCTCACGCACGGGGGCCCGCGCCGTCACGTGTGACCGGACGGCACGCACCGGATCCGGCGTTCGACGCTCAGCCTGCGGCCGGTCCCAGGGCGTCCGCCGCGGCGCGCGTCACCGCCGCCCAGTCCGGCTCGGGCATCCCGGCCGCGGCGCGGGGCCGGGCCGTGAACAGCCGGACCTGCTCGATGCCCTGGTGCAGCAGCATGGACAGCCCGGACGCCACCGGACCGCCCTCCCGGGACCAGGCGGCCGCCAGCACGGAGGGCCACGGGTCGTAGGCCGCGTCCAGCAGGGGCGGGAGGGCGGCGTCGGCCGGCACGTGTGCGGCCAGGGCGTCCGCGGCGCGCGGCGGCAGGGTGGCGACGACGGCACGCAGCCCCGGTGCCCGCCGGAGCAGATCCGGCTGGCCGAGGGTCGCCCAGCGCAGCCCGAGCGCGTCGGCCAGGGCCGTCACCTCGGCGGCGCGCGCTGCGTCGCGGACGCCGAAGAGCACCGCGTCCGCCCCGAGCGTGGCGGCGGCGAGGACGGCCGCCGTCGCGGTCCCCCCGTTCCCGAGGACGCCGACGGTCCCGCCCCGGGCGGCACGGTCGAGGCCGGCCGCGGCGAGGGCGCCGAGGATGCCGTCCACGTCCGTGTTCTCGGCGTGGACGACCCCGGGGGCGGCGGGGTGGTCGCGCACGAGGGTGTTCGCGGTGCCCAGGAGCCGGACGCGGTCGCTGACGTGCCCGGCGGCGGCGACGACCGCCCGCTTCAGCGGCATGGTCACGGAGCAGCCGAGCCAGTCCTGGCCGCGGGCCGCGGCCAGGACTGGCTCGGCCGCGCCCGGGGCGCCGAGGTGTTCGGCCGCGAAGGCGAGCACCTCGTCCTCGCCCAGGTCACGGCGGCCGTAGTCGACGTCGAGGCCGAGGACCCGGTAGGCGGCCGCGTGCAGCACCGGGGAGAGCGAGTGGGCGATCGGCCGGCCCAGGACCGCCGCGCGCAGCACGGGGCGCATCAGCACACCCCCGGGTTGGACGCGCAGTAGCGCTGCAGGGTGCGCACGTGCTGCTGGTGCTCCTCATAGGTGCGGGAGAACTCGGTGTGGCCGGTGCCGATGTCCGTGGTCACCCAGTAGTAGGCGTCCGTCTCGGCCGGGTCGAGGGCGGCCTCGACGGCCGCGTCGGAGGGCATGCCGATCGGACCCGGCGGCAGGCCCGGGTGCACGTACGTGTTGTAGGGGTTCGAGGCGTCCTGCCGCTGGCCCGAGGTGAAGCTGAGGCTGCGCACTCCGAGGCCGTACGTGACGGTGGCGTCGATCTGCAGGAGCCCGTGCGTCTCGGTGTTGTCCGGGGCGAGGCGGTTCTCGATGGCGCCGGCGACCTGCTGGTAGTCCTGGGGCAGGGCCTCCGCCTCGAGGATGGAGGCGATCGTGAGCACGCGCTGCTGCTCGGCCGGGTCGCGGACGTCGAGGGCCTCGAGCTCGGTGAGGGTGGGCCGGACCAGGGCGTCGAGCACCTGCCCGGCGGTGGCGTCGACGGGGAGGCGGTACTCCCCGGCGTCGAGCCAGCCCTCGAGCGTGCCCGCCTCCCCGGGGACGCCGTAGCGGGTCGGGTCCTGGGCGGCGGCCTCGAGCTCCTCGCGGGGCAGCCCCGTGGCCTCGGCGACGGCGTCCAGCACCTCGGTGAGTCGCCGCCCGCGCTCCACGAGCACGTAGTGCACGGCCCCGTCCGTGGCACCCTGGAGCACCGCGAGGGCCTCGGCCGCGGGCATCCGCTCGCGCAGCACGAAGTCCCCCGAACGGACGAGACCGCTGCCCGTGTCCCTGGCGGCGCGCTCGAAAGCACGGGCGGAGCCCACGATGCCGGCCCGGTCCAGGCGGGCCGCCACGGAGCCCAGGTCCTCGCCCGGCTCCACCGAGAACGTCACCTCGTCGCCCTCGACGGCCGTGTGGTCGGGGCCGCTCAGGAAGCCGCGCACGATCAGCCCGACCACGACGGCGAACGCCACCAGCACCGTGCCCAGCACCAGCGCGGTCCGCCGCCGGCCGGCGCCGCGGTCGACCCGCGAGGCCGGGTGGGACCCGGTGCCCCGGCGGCGCAGGAGCATGCGAGGCCGGCGTGGGCCGGCCGCGCCGACCGGCTGGGACGGGGCGCCGACGTCGGCCTCGTCCGCCTCCTCGTGGGCGAAGCCGAACACGTCGAGGTCGTCGTGGACGTCGGCCTCGTCGTCGAGCAGATCGTCCCAGTGGTCCTCACGCCGAGCGTGCTGGTGGTCGCCGGTCACCGGATCGGCTCCCGGTCCTGGCCGGCCCAGCGCCCGGTGCGGCGCTGCTCGTCCACGGCGGCCTGCAGGATCGCGACGGCGGCCGCCTGGTCGATCACGCCGCGGCTGTCCTTGACGGACCGGCCCGCGGCCCGCAGTCCGGCCTGCGCGGAGACCGTGCTGAGCCGCTCGTCGACGAGCCGGACCGGCACAGGGTGGCCCGCCTCGGCCAGGGCGGCGGCGACGGCGTCCGCGTAGTCGAGGGCGTCCTGCGTGGACGGCGTGTGCTCGCCCCGTAGATTCACCGGCAGGCCGACGTACACGGCGACGACGTCGAGCTCGCGTGCGTGGGCGACGAGCTCGTCCACGTCACGACGTCGACGCGCATCCCGCCGCAGGGTGGCCACGGGGGTGGCGATCAGGCCGTCGGGGTCGGCCGACGCGACGCCCACGCGGGCACGGCCGACGTCGACGCCGAGGGTGCGCCCCCGGCGCACGGCGTCGGTTGCCGCGTTGGCCCCGTCCTGACCTGCGCTCACGTCCGCCTCAGGCCGCGCGCACCGCGGCGACGACGGCGTCGAGCGCATCCCCGACGCGCGTGACGTCCTGGCCGCCGCCCTGGGCGACGTCGTCCTTGCCTCCGCCCCCGCCGCCGAGCACGCCGGTGGCGGTCTTGACCATGGCGCCCGCCTTGAGGCCGGCCGCGCGGGCGGCCTCGTTGGTCGCCACGACCACGAGGGGCCGGCCCTTGGCCTCGGCCGTGAGGGCCACGAGCACGGGGGTGCCCGCCGCGTTGCCGCCAGCCGACTCGATCCGGGCGCGCAGGTCCAGCGCGAGGGAACGCAGCTGGTCCCCGGCCACGTCGCCGACGTGGTGCGCCAGCACCCGCACCGCCGTCCCGGCGGAGGTCGTGACGTCCTGGGCCTGCCCGGCGAGCTGGCCGGCCTGGGTCTGCAGCGCCTGGGCCCGCAGCTCCGCGACCTGCTTCTCGGCCGCCTTGAGCCGGTCCAGGGTGGAGCCGATGCGGTCCTTGAGCTCCTCGGCCGGGGCCTTGAACATCTCCGAGAGCTCGGAGACAAGGGTGCGCTCCGCGGCGAGGTGGCGGAACGAGTCCAGGCCGACGAGGGCCTCGACGCGCCGGTTGCCCGAGCCCACGGACTGTTCGCCGAGCAGGGTCAGCGAGCCGATCTGCGCGGTGCGGCCCACGTGGGTGCCGCCGCACAGCTCGCGGGACCAGGCGCCGTCGATCTCCACGACGCGCACCCGGTCGCCGTACTTCTCGCCGAACAGGCTCATCGCGCCGAGTGCGCGCGCCTCCTCGAGGCTCATCTCCTGGGTGAGCACGGTGTGGTCGTCGCGGATGGCGATGTTCACCACGTCCTCGACCTCGGAGCGGGCCCCGGCCGAGAGCGACTCGGCCCAGCGGAAGTCGAAGCGCAGGTAGCCCTCCTTGTTGAAGGAGCCGGACTGGGTGGCCTCGGGGCCGAGGACCTGGTGCAGCGCGGCGTGCACCAGGTGGGTGCCGGAGTGGGCCTTCTCGCCGTCGAGGCGGCGCTGCAGGTCGATCGCGCCGAGGGCCTGCGCGCCGGCGGCGACCTCGCCGTCGAGGACCTTGACCCTGTGCACGGACAGCCCCCTCACGGGGGCCTGCACGTCGAGCACCTCGAGGCGGAAGCCGTCGCCGGTGATCAGGCCGGTGTCCGCGGCCTGGCCGCCGGACTCCGCGTAGAACGGCGTGGCGTCCAGGACGAGCTCGAGCTCCGTGCCGGCGCCCGCGGACGGGACCTCCTCGCCGTTCTGCAGCAGGCCGCGCACCACCGACTCGGTGGTGTGCTCGGTGTAGCCGGTGAAGTGGGTCTGGCCTTCGGCGCGCAGGCGCTGGTACACGGCCGTGTCCGTGTGGCCGGACTTCTTGGCCTTGGCGTCCGCGCGGGCGCGGTCGCGCTGCTCGGCCATGAGGGCGCGGAACCCGGCCTCGTCCACGGCGACGCCGGCCTCCTCCGCGATCTCCAGCGTCAGCTCGATCGGGAAGCCGTAGGTGTCGTGCAGCTCGAACGCGTCCGGGCCGGCGATGCCGCCGCCCGCCGAGCGGGCCTGGCCCACCGCGGCGTCGAGGCGGGCCGTGCCCGCGGCGATGGTCCGCAGGAACGCCTTCTCCTCGGCGTAGGCGATCCGGGCGATGCGCTCGAACTCGTCCGCGACGACCGGGTAGGTGCCCTTCATCGCGTCCCGGGAGACCGGCAGCAGCTCGGGGAACACGGGCTCGGTGACGCCCATCAGGCGCAGGGCGCGGACGACGCGGCGGATGAGGCGGCGCAGCACGTAGCCGCGGCCCTCGTTGCCGGGACGCACGCCGTCGCTGATCAGCATCAGGGCCGAGCGCACATGGTCGGCCACCATGCGCAGGCGGACGTCGTCGTCGTAGTGCGGGTCGGCCGGGTCCTCGGTGGAGGTGTAGGAGCGACCGGCCAGCTGCGCGGCGCGGTCGAGCACGGGGCGGACCTGGTCCGTCTCGTACATGTTCTCCACACCCTGGAGGATCATGGCGAGCCGCTCGAGGCCGAGACCGGTGTCGATGTTCTTGTGCTCGAGCTCGCCGGCGACGTCGAAGTCGTCCTTCGAGCGCACCGCGGAGAGGCGGTACTGCATGAACACGAGGTTCCAGATCTCGATGTAGCGGGTGTCGTCCGCGGCCGGGCCGCCGTCGACGCCGTACGCGGGGCCGCGGTCGTAGAAGATCTCCGAGCAGGGGCCGCCCGGGCCGGGCTGGCCGGTGTGCCAGTAGTTGTCCTCCTTGCCCATGCGCTGGATGCGCTCGGGACGGACGCCCACGTCCTCGCGCCAGATGCGCTCGGCCTCGTCGTCCTCGCGGTACACGGTGACCCAGAGGCGCTCGGGGTCCAGGCCGAAGCCGCCGTCCTCGACCGAGGACGTCAGCAGCTCCCAGGCCATCGGGATGGCCGTCTCCTTGAAGTAGTCGCCGAAGGAGAAGTTGCCGCACATCTGGAAGAAGGTGCCGTGGCGGACGGTCTTGCCGACCTCCTCGATGTCCGCGGTGCGGATGCACTTCTGCACCGAGACGACGCGCGGGCTCGGCGGGGTCTGCTCCCCCAGGAAGTACGGGATGAACGGGACCATGCCGGCCACCGTGAACAGCAGCGACGGATCCGGCGAGACGAGCGACGCCGACGGCACCACGCGGTGCCCCCTGGACTCGAAGAAGGCGGTCCAGCGGCGGGCGATCTCCTGGGACTTCATGCGGGGGTGTCCTTCTGCGTGGTGGTGGTCTGGGGGCGGGCGGCGCCGTGCGACGGCGGCTCCACGGTCTCCCCGGAGATGATCGGCCCCGTGTGGGGCAGGTAGGGCGCGGCCCAGGGGGCCTCGGCGCGGACGCGCTCGGCCAGGCGCCGGGCACCGTCCTGCAGGGCGGCCGCCGCGGCGTCGGCGGCGGCCTCACCGGCCTGGCGGGCCAGACGCTCCGGGTCCAGGCGGGCGGAGAACCCCGCACGCCCCCCAGCGGAGCCGGGGCCCGACGTCGGCGCGTCGGCCCCGTCCGCGGCCGGGTGGGCACGGTCACCGAGGGCGCGGTGTGCGAACCAGCCGGATGCGGCGCCGGCGCCGACGAGCAGCAGCGAGCGGAGCATGGCGGGGGCCTCCTTCGGACGGCAGGGATTCCGGCCCCACCTTACCGGGCGCGGCGCCGATCCCCGGCGGTGGGCCCGGGGGACGCCGCAGGCCCGGCCACCTCCGAGAGGTGACCGGGCCTGCGGGACGCGCGGGGCGCCGTCGTCCGGGACGGAACCGGACGCGGCGGATCAGCGCGCGTAGTACTCGACCACGAGCTGCTCCTCGCAGGTCACGGGGACCTCGGAGCGCTTCGGGCGACGGGTGAGGGTGGCGCGCAGCTTGTCGATCTCCACGGTCAGGTAGCCCGGGGTGGCGGGCAGGACCTGCTGGTGGGCGCCGGCGGCGGCCAGCTGGAAGGGGACCATCTTCTCCGAGCGCTCGTGCACGTGGATCATCTGGCCCTCCTTCACGCGGAACGAGGGGACGTCCACGCGCTTGCCGTCCACCAGGATGTGGCGGTGCACGACGAGCTGGCGGGCCTGCTGGATGGTGCGGGCGAAGCCGGCGCGCAGCACGAGGGCGTCGAGGCGCTGCTCGAGGAGCTCGACCAGGTTCTCACCGGTCAGGCCGGCGGTGCGCTTGGCCTCCTCGAAGTAGCGGCGCATCTGGGCCTCGCGGATGTTGTACTGGGCGCGCAGACGCTGCTTCTCCTTGAGGCGCACCGCGTAGTCCGAGTCCTGCTTGCGGCGGGCGCGGCCGTGCTGGCCGGGGCCGTACGGACGACGCTCCATGTACTTCTCGGCCTTGGGGGTCAGCGCGATGCCCAGGGCGCGGGAGTGCCGCACGGTGCGGCGGGTGCGAAGGTTGCCACTCATGGTGGACCTGCCTTTCCTTGACGTGCGGCACGGTTCGGGTTTGTCTCGAGGTCTCGTCCGGGCGCCGGGGCGTACGGGTCAAGGGGACTCGAACCTGGCCTCCCCGCGATCCTGAGGAGAGCTGAGGGGCGTGCCGCCGCCCGTCATCCACTGATGCGCTGCGCGTCCCTCGCCCGGGCACGCGGGTGTCCCGTGGACCGTTCGAGGGGGATGCGTCCGGGGCGCAGCGCCTGCCAGACAGCGGACCACTCTACCAGAACCGGGTCGGCGCCCACGCTCTGGCGGGCGGGAGGGCGCCCGCCGTCATTCACCGCGGACGATCCGGCGCAGCGCGGCCACCTGCTCGGCGAGCCGCTTCTCGTGGCCGATGGGCTTGGGCCGGTAGTAGTCCTTCCCCACCAGCGGGTCCGGGGCGTACTGCTGACGCGCCACGGCGTGCGGCTCGTCATGGCTGTAGACGTAGCCCTGGCCGTGGCCGAGGGCTGCCGCACCGGGGTAGTGCGCGTCCCGCAGGTGCGCGGGCACCGCGCCCGTGTGGCCGGCCCGCACGTCCGCGATCGCCTCGTTCACGGCGGTGTAGCTCGCATTGGACTTCGGCGCGGTGGCCAGATGCGTCACGGCCTGCGCCAGGATGATGCGTCCCTCCGGCATGCCGATCAGCTGCACGGCCTGGGCGGTGGCCACGGCGGTCTGCAGCGCGGTCGGGTCGGCCATGCCCACGTCCTCGGACGCGGAGATGATCAGCCGCCGGGCGATGAACCGGGGGTCCTCCCCCGCCTCCAGCATCCGGGCGAGGTAGTGCATCGACGCGTCCACGTCCGATCCGCGGATGGACTTGATGAAGGCGCTGATCACGTCGTAGTGCTGGTCGCCGTCCTTGTCGTAGCGCTGGACGTGGTGGTCCATCGCCTGCGCGGCATCCTCCTCCGTGACCGCGACGGCGCCCTCCCCCGCCCGGCCGGCCTCCCGCGCCTTGTCCAGGGCGACGCCGGCCGCGGCCTCCAGCACCGTGAGCGCCCGCCGCGCGTCGCCGCCGGCCATCCGCACCAGGTAGTCCCGCGCGTCGTCCTCGAGCACCACGGCCCCGTTGAGCCCGCGCTCCTGGGTCACGGCACGGTCCAGCAGCCCGACGATGTCGTCGTCCGTGAGCGGACGCAGCGTGAGCAGCAGCGACCGGGAGAGCAGGGGTGCGATCACCGAGAAGGACGGGTTCTCCGTGGTCGCCGCCACGAGCACGACCCAGCGGTTCTCGACGCCCGGCAGCAGCGCGTCCTGCTGCGCCTTGGAGAAGCGGTGGATCTCATCGAGGAACAGGACGGTCGTGCGGCCGTAGAGGTCGCGTTCGCGCTGGGCCTGCTCCATCACCTGCCGCACGTCCTTCACGCCGGCCGTGATGGCGGACAGCTCCGTGAACGTGCGCCCGGGGGCGCGGGCGATCACGTGGGCCAGCGTCGTCTTCCCGATGCCCGGCGGCCCGTACAGGATGACCGAGCTCGGTCCCGCGGCGGAGTCCGGATCGGGCTCGGCGAGCTTGCGCAGCGGGGAGCCCGGCCGCATGAGGTGCCGCTGACCCAGCACCTCATCCAGCGTGCGCGGGCGCATGCGCACGGCCAGCGGTGCGCCGGGGTGCGGGGCGGCCACGGTGCCGGCCGGGCCGTCGTCGTCGGCCCCGGTGTGCGCGGCGCTGAAGAGGTCGTCCATCGGGTCCAGGGTAGTCCTCGGCCCGCGGGCGCGTGGGTGGCATCATGGCCGCATGAGCCCCGCCGCCCCGCGCGCCGACCACACCCACGTCCTGCTGCTGCGCGGGATCAACGTGGGCCGGAGCAACCGTGTCGGCAAGGACACGCTGATCCGCTGGGCCCAGGCCGCCGGCGGGGAGGCGGTCACGACCCACCTGGCCAGCGGCAACGTCCTGTTCCGGGCGTCCTCCGACGCGGCCGCGGAGGGCGTGCGGCAGGGGTTCGCGCGGCGGGCGCGTGAGGAGGGCGGCCTCGACGTCCCCGTGGTCCTCGTGGACGTGGGCACGCTCCGGCGCGCTCTGGAGCTGCACGACGCGCTCCCCTGGGCCGGCGGCGAGCCGAAACGCACCCAGCTCACCGTGCTCGAGGACGACCCCGCACCCGAGGCGGCCGCCGCCCTGGCCGCGCTCGACCACGGGGACGGCCGACCCGCGGGGCCGGATCGCACGGCCCTGGAGGGACGGCTGCTGTGGATGCGCTGCGCCACGGGGATCGCCGACTCCCCGCTCACCCCGGCCCGCCTCGACCGGGCGCTGGGGGTGCGCGGCACGGCCCGGAACCTCACGACGGTGCGGGTGCTCGCGGGGCTGCCGGTCAGGGACTGACCTCGGCGGACGGCACGCGGGGCGTCCGGCGCCGTCGACACCCGCGGGACACCGCGCGCTGGCCGACGGCTTCTCCGTCCACCCTGAGGGCACGTTCTCCGTGGTCGCCGTGACCTGGACCTCTGCGCTGCGGGCCTGACGTTCGTGCCGGCTGACGGGTCCCCCTCCGGCTCAGCCCCGGTGATCGTGGCCAACGAGGTCTCCGGTCCGGCCACCGTGTACGAGGTGAGCCCCGTCCGCGGGCGCGGAGCCCCGGGCGCGCCGATGGCAGGATGGCGGCATGCGTGCCGTTTGCCAGAGAGCCCAGTCCGCGTCCGTGACCGTCGACGGGAAGGTCGTCGGCTCGTTCGAGGGCGAGGGGCTGGTGATCCTGCTCGGCGTGAGCGTCGACGACACCGAGGCCGAGGCCGTGCAGCTGGCGGCGAAGATCGCCGGGCTGCGGATGCTCGACGGCGAGGTCTCACTCGTCGACGCCGGCGCGCCCGCCCTCGTGGTCAGCCAGTTCACCCTCTACGGGGACGTCCGCAAGGGACGTCGCCCGTCGTGGACCCGCTCCGCCAAGGGCGAGCAGGCGCAGCCGCTGTACGAGCGGTTCATGGCCGAGCTGGAGTCCTCGGGCGTGCGCGTGGAGCGCGGGGTGTTCGGCGCGATGATGGACGTCTCCCTCACCAACTCCGGGCCGTTCACGCTGATCGTGGACTCAGACGAGCTGTCCGGGCCACGGCGCGGCTGAAGCCTGCTCGCAGCACGCCGTCCGTCCTGGATCTGTTGCGGAGACGACCCTTCCGGCTCCTCAGACGAGGCCCGGAAGGGTCGTTTCCGCAGCTGATTCCCCGCACCCGCCCCGATGGCGTGGCCCGCCGCGGGCCCGGGTCAGGCCTCCGACTCGGCCTCGGCCTGCTTCGGCTCCGGCTGCGCGTCGACGCCGGCCTCCTTGCGCTGCTGGGCGGTGATGGGCGCCGGTGCGCCCGTCAGCGGGTCGAAGCCGCCGCCGGTCTTCGGGAACGCGATGACCTCGCGGATCGAGTCGGTGCCGGCCAGCAGGGCGACCACGCGGTCCCAGCCGAACGCGATGCCGCCGTGCGGCGGGGCACCGTACTTGAAGCCCTCGAGCAGGAAGCCGAACTTCTCGTTCGCCTCCTCCGGGGACAGGCCCATGACCTCGAACACGCGCTCCTGCACGTCCCGACGGTGGATGCGGATGGAGCCGCCGCCGATCTCGTTGCCGTTGCACACGATGTCGTACGCGTAGGCCAGGGCCGAGCCCGGGTCGGCGTCGAAGGTGTCCGCGAACTCCGGCTTGGGCGAGGTGAACGCGTGGTGCACGGCGGTCCAGGCGCCCGCGCCCACGGCGACGTCGCCCGAGGCCACGGCGTCGGCCGCCGGCTCGAACATCGGCGCGTCCACGACCCACACGAACGCCCAGTCGGCGTCCTTCGCGGCCACGCCGTCACCGGCATCGGTGAACAGCCCGCAGCGACGGCCGATCTCCACGCGGGCCGCACCCAGCAGCGCGCGGGACTCCTTCGGCTTCCCGGCGGCGAAGAACACGCAGTCGCCCGGGTTCGCGCCCACGGCGGCGGCCAGCCCGGCCTTCTCCTCCTCGGAGATGTTCTTGGACACCGGGCCGGTCAGCTCGCCGTCCTCCTGGATGAGCACGTAGGCCAGGCCCTTGGCGCCGCGCTGCTTGGCCCACTCCTGCCACGCGTCGAGGGTGCGGCGGGCCTGGGAGGCGCCGCCCGGCATCACGACGGCGCCCACGTACTCGTTCTGGAACACGCGGAACGGGGTGTCCTTGAAGTACTCGGTCAGGTCCGTCAGCTCGAGGCCGAAGCGCAGGTCCGGCTTGTCCGAGCCGTACTTCTCCATCGCCTCGGCGTAGGTCATGCGGCGGATCGGCGTCGGCACGTCCACACCGACGAGGGCCCACAGGGCCTTGACGATCTTCTCGCCGAGGGCGATCACGTCGTCCTGCTCCACGAAGGAGGCCTCGATGTCCAGCTGGGTGAACTCGGGCTGACGGTCCGCGCGGAAGTCCTCGTCGCGGTAGCAGCGGGCGATCTGGTAGTACTTCTCGATCCCGCCCACCTGCAGCAGCTGCTTGAACAGCTGCGGCGACTGCGGCAGGGCGTACCAGGAGCCGGGAGCCAGGCGGGCCGGGACGAGGAAGTCGCGGGCGCCCTCCGGCGTCGAGCGCGTGAGAGTCGGGGTCTCGACCTCCACGAAGCCCTCGCCGTGCAGCAGCTCGCGCGCCGTCCGGTTGACCTCGGAGCGCAGGCGCATGATGCGCGAGGGCTGCGGGCGGCGCAGGTCCAGGTAGCGGTGGCGCAGCCGGGCCTCCTCGCCGACCTCCACGTGCTCGTCCACCTGGAACGGCAGCGCGGCGGCGGTGTTGAGCACCGTCACGGTCTCCGCGATCAGCTCGATCTCGCCGGAGGGCAGGTTCGGGTTCTCGTTGCCCTCGGGGCGGCGCTCGACCGTGCCGGTGACCTGCAGAACCCACTCGTTGCGCAGCGGGTCGAAGTCCGCCTCGTCCCGCACCACAACCTGGGCGAAGCCCGAGGCGTCGCGCAGGTCCACGAAGGCCACGCCGCCGTGGTCTCGCCGCCGCGCCACCCAGCCGGTGACGGTGACGGTCTGGCCGATGAGCGAGGCGTTGAGCTCGCCGAGGGAGTGGGTGCGCAGCACGAGGATCCTCTCCGTCCGGTCGCCGGACGATGTGCGGGGTTCATGTGATGGTCGACGCCGTGTGATACGCCTGCGGGGCGGGCGCGCGCCGTTCCCGTCAGTCTAGTGCCCCGTCCACACTGCCCCAGCCCAGGAGGACCCCGTCATGACCGCCGCCCTGCAGCGCCGCCTGACCCTGCTCCACGCCGTCGCGATCGGCCTCGGCTCGATGATCGGCGCGGGCGTGTTCACCGCGATCGGCCTGGCGGCCGCGCTCACCGGCGGCCACCCCGGCCTGCTGTACGGGGCCCTGGCGGTCGCGGCCGTCGCGGCCCTGTGCAACGCCCTGTCCACGGCGCAGCTGGCCACCGTCCACCCCGAGTCCGGCGGCGCCTACGTCTACGGCCGGCGGCAGCTGCACCCGTGGGCCGGCTTCGTCGCCGGCTGGGGCTTCGTCACGGGCAAGACCGCGTCGGTGGCCGCGATGGCGGCCACCCTCGGCCTGTACCTCTTCCCCGACGACGCCGCCGCGGCCCGGTGGACGGGCGTGGCCGCCGTCGTCGTGCTCACCGGGGTGGCGATGGCGGGCGTGACGCGGACCGCGCAGGCGACGTTGGCGATCCTCGTGCCCGTGCTCGCCGTGCTCGTGTTGGCCATCGGCGCAGGCCTGGCGCGCGAGGCCCCCGGGGGCTCGGCCGCGGCGCTCGGCGTCGACTCCCCCGTGCAGGGCGTGCTCATGGGCGCGGGCGTCCTGTTCTTCGCGTTCGCCGGCTACGCGCGCGTGGCCACCATGGGTGAGGAGGTCATCGACCCCGCACGCACGATCCCGCGCGCCATCCTGATCGCCCTCGCCGTGACCGTGGCGCTGTACCTGCTGCTCGCCACGGCGCTGATCTCGGGCCTCGGGACCTCCGGGCTGGCCCGGTCCCCGGCGCCCGTGCGCGACCTGCTCGAGACCGCCCTGGGCTCCGGCTGGGGCTGGGTGGCGGTGGCCGGCGCCGCCCTCGCCGCGGCCGGGGCCATGCTCAACCTGCTGACGGGCATCTCCCGCACCGCCCTGGCCATGGCCCGCGAGTCCGACCTGCCCCGCCCCCTGGCACGGGTCCATGCGGGGACCGGCACGCCGTGGACGGCTCAGCTGACGGTGGCCGCGGCCGTGATCCTGCTCCTGCTCACCACGGACATCCTCACCGTGGTGGGCTTCAGCTCGTTCGGCGTGCTCGTCTACTACGCGGTGGCGAACCTGTCCGCCCTGACCCTGCGCGGGGACGACGACGGCCGCCGCCCGGCCCGGCCGCGCCCGCTGCGCCCGCTGCGCGTGCCCCGCGCCGTCAACGTCCTCGGCCTGGCCCTGTGCCTGCTGCTCGCCCTCAGCCTGCCGCCGATGTCCGTGGCCGCGATGGCGGGCGTGTTCCTGATCGGGGTGGGCGGGCGCGCGTTCGTGCGGGCCGGGCGCCGGGGCCGGTGAACCGACGCGCGGACGGGTGTCGGCGTCGCGCGCCGGGGCCGGCGCAGCGGTCCGCCCGCTCAGTCCTGCGCGCGGGCGACCTGCGGCAGCAGGTCCTCGGCCGGCGGGGTCCAGTCGGCCGGGTCCGCGGCGTGCTGCTCGCCGGAGCGGATGTCCTTGACCTCGTGGACCCGCGCGCCGGCATCGTCCCGGCCCATGAACCAGACGAACGGGATGCCGCGGCGATCCGCGTACTTGATCTGCTTGCCGAACTTCTCCGCGGACACCGCGACCTCCGCGGGGATGCCGCGCTGTCGCAGCAGGGCCGCGACGTCCTGGGCCTCGGACCAGTCCTCGTCCGCCGTCAGCGCCACGTACACCGCGGTCGGCACGGAGCGGGAGGCCACGGCCATCTGCTGGGACAGCATGCGCATCACCAGCCGCGTCACGCCGATGGACAGCCCGACACCGGGGAACACGCGGTTCCCCTTGGACGCGAGCGCGTCGTAGCGGCCGCCCGAGCAGATCGAGCCGAGCTGCTCGTGGCCCACCAGGACGGTCTCGTAGACGGTGCCCGTGTAGTAGTCCAGGCCGCGCGCGATGGACAGGTCCGCCACGGCGCGCCCGGGGGCGCGGCGGTGCAGGGTGGCGACGACGTCGGCCAGCTCGGTCAGCCCCTCCTCGAGCAGCTCGTGGGTCACCCCCAGGGCGCGGACCCGCTCGACGAACGAGGCGTCCGACGTGCGGATGTCCGCCAGGGCCAGCGCCTGCGCAGCCTGCTCGGGGCTCGCGCCGACCTCCTCCTGGAGCAGCCGCGCGACCTCCTCCGGGCCGACCTTCTCCAGCTTGTCGATGCTGCGCAGCACGCCGGCGGTGTCCTCCAGGCCGATGCCCCGGTAGAAGCCCTCGGCGAGCTTGCGGTTGTTCACGCGGATGAGGAAGTCGCCGATCGGCAGGGCGCCGAGCGCCTCGGCCATCACGAGTGCGACGTCGGCGTCGTACCGGGGCGAGAGGGCGCCGTCGCCGACGACGTCGATGTCCGCCTGGGTGAACTCGCGGGCGCGGCCCTCCTGAGGGCGCTCCCCGCGCCAGACCTTCTGCATCTGGTAGCGACGGAAGGGGAAGGCGAGGTGGCCGGCGTTCTCCACGACGTAGCGGGCGAACGGCACGGTGAGGTCGAAGTGCAGGGCCAGGCGCTTGGGGTCGGCCGGGTCCTTGGGATCGCGCCGGCCCGCGGCGACCTCCTCGTCCTCGGCCAGGCGGGAGACCGCGTAGACCTCCTTGTCCACCTCGCCCTTGCGCAGCAGCTGGCCCAGGGTCTCCACGGCACGGGTCTCGATGCCGGCGAACCCGTGCAGCTCGAAGGTCCGCCGCAGCGTGTCGAGCACGTGCTGCTCCACGAGCCGCTCGGCGGGCAGCCACTCGTGGAAACCGGACAGGGAGGCCTTGCGGGACATGGCGATCCTTCGAGACGACGACGGCGGGGACGCGCGACGGTCCCCCGCCGGCGCACCGGCCCATTCTAGGCGCGGGCGCTGTCCGGCCCGGTACGCTGGCCCTGTTCGTGTCCATCCCGACCGGCCGCATCCCTCGACGACTGCGTGCCGGCGCAGTCAGGGAGAGTTCCAGCGGTGACCAATCACATGCAGCCCGACGACCAGCAGTCCCCCGCCACCGAGGCCGCCCCCGCGTCGGCCGAGGCCGCCGAGCCGACCGTGCCCGCCGAGGCCCGGCCCGTCCCCGAGGTCGTCCCCGACGCGCCGGCGCACGGTGATTCCTCCCAGCCCGCCGAGGCGCCCGCCGTGCCCTCCCCGGCCGCGATGAAGAAGGCCAGCCCGGCCGCCGTGCGCCCCGCGACGCCCGCCGCCGCGTCCGCCGCCCCGACCCCCGTCGTGGCCCCGACCGTGCCGCCCACCCCGGTGGAGGAGGCCGCCAGGTTCGCCCGGGTGAGCGAGGACGGCCACGTCACGCTGCTGGACGGGCAGGAGGAGCACGCGGTCGGCCAGGTGCCGGACGCGAGCACCGAGGACGCGCTGGCGTACTTCGTGCGCAAGTACGACGACGTGCGCGCCCAGATGGCCCTGTTCGAGCAGCGCATCGCCGCCGGCGCCCCCTCGAGTGAGCTGGGCCGGGCGCTGGGTCAGATGACGACCGCGGTGAACGAGCGCCACATGGTCGGCGACATGGACGCCCTCCGCACCCGCCTGGCGGCCCTGGAGACCCTCCTGGGCGACTACCGCGCCGCGGAACAGGAGGCCCGGCAGGCCGCCCAGGCCGAGCAGCTGGCCACCCGCGAGGCCATCGTCGCCGAGGCCGAGACCTTCGCCCAGACCCCGGCCGAGCGGATGCCCTGGAAGACCGCGTCCAAGCGCATGACGGAGCTGTTCGAGGAGTGGAAGGCCGCCCAGAAGGCCGGTCCGCGTCTGGCCAAGTCGGTCGAGGACGACCTGTGGAAGCGCTTCCGCGGCGCCCGCACCGCGTTCGACAAGACCCGCCGCGCCCACTTCTCCCGGCTGGACGCCGCCTCGGCCGAGGCCAAGCAGGTCAAGGAGCGTCTCATCGCCCGTGCCGAGGAGCTGTCCACCTCCACCGACTGGGGCGTGACCGCCGGCAAGTACCGCGACCTGATGGACGAGTGGAAGCGCGCCCCCCGGGCCTCCCGCAAGGAGGACGACGCCCTCTGGGCCCGCTTCCGCGCCGCCCAGGACGTCTTCTTCGCCGCCCGCAAGGCCGCGAACCAGGAGATCGACCGCGAGTACGGGGCCAACCTGAAGGTGAAGGAGCAGATCCTCGCCGACGGCCAGAAGCTGCTCCCGTTCACGGACGTCAAGGCCGGACGGCGCGCGCTCAACGAGCTGCGCGGGCGGTGGGAGGATGCCGGCCGCGTGCCCCGCGGGGACGTCCGCCGGATGGAGGAGGGCTTCCGCAAGCTCGAGGACGCCCTCAAGCAGGCGGAGAACGAGCACTGGCGCCGCACCGACCCGGAGACCAAGGCCCGCACGAACTCCGCCCTCACGCAGCTCGAGGAGACCATCGCGGGGCTCGAGGCGGATCTCGCCCGGGCCCAGGCCCGGGGCGACCAGCGCGCCGTCAAGAAGGCCCAGGAGGCGCTCGACGCGCGCCTGCAGTGGAAGCAGGCCCTCGAGGCCTCGGCCTCCGAGCTCCGCTGAGCCCCACCCGTCTCGAGCACGCCCCCGCGGCCCGCCTGTCCACAGGCGGCCGCGGGGGCGTCCCCGTCTCTGGCAGGATCCGGGCATGACGACCGTGACGATCGAGGAGACCGCCCCGACCGGGGCACTCGTGCTGGCGGGCGACCCCTTCACGGAGCCGGAGCTGCAGGCGCTCGGCGCGCGGGGCGCCGTGCGGCCGCTGCTGCCCGGGGTGTGGGCGCGGCCGGACGCCGCGGACGATCCCGCGGTCCGGGCCGCTGCCCTGTGGACCCTCGGCGGCCCGCTCCTGGCCGCCGGCTGGACCGCGATCGGCCCGTCGGCGGCCTGGATCCTGGCCGGCGGCGCGGCGCCCGGGCGGCTGCACGCGGCCGTGCCGCACTTCCACCGGCGCCCCGCCGGCGGGGGCCTGCTGCCCTGGACGCTCACGCAGTCGGACGTCGCGGCCGATGCCACGGGCGTCGCCCCCGCCGAACAGGACGTGCTCCGCTTCGGCCCCGTGCGGGTCACCACGCCCGCCCGGACGGTCGAAGACCTGCTGCTCAGCGCCGACCCGGATGCGGCGCGGCGCGCGGCTGCCGTGATCGGCGCCCACGGCGCCGCCGGGCTGCGGGAGCGGCTGGCCCGCCGGACCCGCCGCGCCGGCGTCGTGGCGGCCCGGCGCCGGCTGGGCGCGCTGCTGACGGCGCTGGACGTCCCCGACTGAGGCCGGGAGGCTCAGGTGCGGTGCACGTCGAACACGCCGTCGATGCGGCGCACCGCGTCGATCACGTGGCCGAGGAACCGGGGGTCGCCCATCTCGAAGACGAACCGGCTCATCGCCACGCGGTCGCGGGTGGTGTTCACGGAGGCCGAGAGGATGTTCACGTGGTTCTCGGAGAGGACCCGTGTGACGTCGGAGAGCAGCGACTTGCGGTCCAGCGCCTCGATCTGGATCTCGACCAGGTAGACGGTGTCCCTCGACGGCGCCCAGCTGACCGGGGTGTGGCGCTCCGGCTCCTGCGCGAGCAGGGTCGCCAGGTTCGGACAGTCGACCCGGTGCACGGAGACCCCGGAGCCGCGGGTGACGAACCCGTCGATGGCATCCGGCGGCACCGGGTTGCAGCACCGGGCCAGCTTGGCCATGACACCGCCGTCGCCGTCCACGAGCACGCCGGCGTCGTTGGTGGCCCGCGCGGGGGCGCGCCGCGCCTGAGCCGGGACCAGCTCCTGCAGGTCCACCTCGCCGACGGTCAGTTCGCCCTCCGGCTCGGCCTGCGTCGGCGTCGGCGGAGCGAGGCGCTCCGCGACGCGTTCCTGCACGGACTGCGCGGACACGTGACCGTCGCCGAGGGCCACGAACAGCCCGTCGAGGTCCGCGTAGCCGAGATCCGTGGCCAGCTGCACCAGCTCCTCGCCGCCGAGCACGTGCTGCACGGTCATGCCGGCCTTGCGCAGCTGACGGGTCAGCGACTCGCGTCCCCGGTCGGCCTGCTCGCCGCGGCGCTGCGTGGCGAAGTGGTGACGGATCTTGGACCGGGCCCGTGGCGAGACCACGAAGCCCAGCCAGTCCCGGCTCGGGCCCGCGTCCTCGGCGCGCGAGGTGAAGACCTCCACGGTGTCGCCGTGGCTCAGCGGCGTGGACAGCGGGACGAGCTTGCCGTTGACCCGGGCACCGATGGTGCGGTGGCCGACGTCGGTGTGGATGGCGTAGGCGAAGTCCACGGGCGTGGAGCCGGCGGGCAGGGTGCGGATCTCCCCCTTCGGCGTGAAGACGTACACCTCGTCCGCCCCGATCTGGGTGCGCAGCGAGGCGAGGAACTCGTCCGGGTCCCGGGTGTCCGCCTGCCAGTCCATCACCGAGCGCAGCCAGGCCGGCGTGGCCTGCACCGGCGCCTGGCCCGCGGCCTGGGCCTTGTACCGCCAGTGCGCGGCGACGCCGTACTCGGCCTGGCGGTGCATCTCCTGCGTGCGGATCTGGATCTCCACCGGCTTGCCGCCCGGCACCATCACCGTGGTGTGCAGGGAGCGGTACATGTTCAGCTTCGGGACCGCGATGTAGTCCTTGAACCGACCCGGGACCGGGTTCCAGCGGGCGTGGATCGCGCCGAGCACGGCGTAGCAGTCACGCACGGAGTCCACGAGCACCCGGATGCCCGTCAGGTCGTGGATGTCGTCGAAGTCCTTCCCGCGCGTCACCATCTTCTGGTAGATCGAGTAGTAGTGCTTCGGCCGTCCGGTGACGGTCGCCCGGATCCGGTGCTCGCGCAGATGATCCTCGATCACGGTGCGCAGCGCCGCGATGTGCTTCTCCCGCTCCGGGTTCCGCTCCCCCACGAGGCGCACGATCTCCGCGTACATCTTGGGCTTGAGGGCGGCGAAGGAGAGGTCCTCGAGCTCCCACTTGACGGTGTTCATGCCGAGCCGGTGGGCCAGCGGGGCGTAGATGTCCAGGGTCTCCTGGGCCTTGCGCGCGCTGGACTCCGGGGAGACGTACCGCCACGTCCGCGCGTTGTGCAGCCGGTCGGCGAGCTTGATGAGCAGGACGTTCACGTCCTGGGCCATCGCGATGACCATCTTGCGCACGGTCTCGGCCTGCGCCGCGGCGCCGTAGGTCACCTTGTCCAGCTTGGTCACGCCGTCCACGAGGAGGGCGACGTCGGAGCCGAAGTCGGCGCGCAGGCGCTCCAGGGAGTAGTCCGTGTCCTCGACGGTGTCGTGCAGCAGGGCCGCCAGGAGGGTCGGGCCGGTCACGCCGATCTCGGCGAGGATCGTGGCGACCGCGACGGGGTGGGTGATGTACGGGTCCCCGGAGCGCCGCATCTGCCCCTCGTGTGCCGCGCGGGCGACCTCGAAGGCGCGGACGATGTCGGCCAGCTCGGTCTTGGTGGCTCGCTGCCGCACCGTGCGCATCAGCGGCTCGAGCAGGGGCGAGTACTCGGTGGCGTGCCGGCCGGTCAGGCGTGCGATCCGGCCGCGGGGCCGGACCGGGACGGGAGTGGGGTCCTGCTCGCTCATGGGCCACGCCTCCTGACTCGTGCGGCCCCGACCGCTCCGGCCGGGATGATCGGCGAGTCTACCCGCGCCCGTCCCGCCCCGCCCCAGAAAGACCGCCGGGCCCGGTGGCAGGTGCACCGGAGCCGCAGCGGCTCCGTCAGAGTCGCGCGCCGTCGTCCCAGGGGGCGACGTCGGGATCGGTGACCGCCTCTGA
Organism: Micrococcus sp. PSi08; assembly: GCF_054960655.1. Taxonomy (NCBI): domain Bacteria; kingdom Bacillati; phylum Actinomycetota; class Actinomycetes; order Micrococcales; family Micrococcaceae; genus Micrococcus; species Micrococcus sp. PSi08. The sequence continues at coordinate 142,211 of NZ_JBHNYP010000001.1, forward strand.
GGCACGCTCCCGGGCGGCGCGGGCCGCGGCCCGGGCGTCGTGGTCGCGCACGTCCGGGTCGTTGCGGCGCAGCAGGGCGTACAGCGGCGCCTGGAGGAACAGGGTGGACAGGGTGCCCACGATGATGCCCACGAACAGCGCGAGCGCGATGTCCCGCAGCGTGCCGGCACCGAGCAGCCCCGCGCCGATGAACAGGATCGAGCCGACCGGCAGGATGCCGACGACGGAGGTCGTGATGGACCGGACGAGCGTCTGGTTCACCGCGAGGTTCACGTTCTCGACGAAGGAGCGCTCCGGGTCCTCCTCGGCCCCGATCGTGTTCTCGCGGATCTTGTCGAAGACCACCACGGTGTCGTAGAGCGCGTACGACAGGATCGTGAGGAAGCCGATGATGGCCGACGGCGTGATCTCGAAGCCGGTGGCGCCGTAGATGCCGGCGGTCAGCGCGACCACGTAGAGCATGCCGAGCACGGCGGCCAGGGACATCTTCCAGGTGCGGAAGTACACGGCCATGAACAGGGTCACGAGCACCACGAAGATCACCAGGCCGATCAGGGCCTGCTGCGACACCGCGGCGCCCCAGGTCGGCCCCACGAAGGTCGAGGTCACCTGGTCCTGGCCGACGCCGTAGGCCTCCTGCAGGTTCGCGGCCACGGCTCGGGTCTGGGCGTCGTCGAGCTGCTCGGTCTGGACGCGCACGGTGCCCGGGGCGACGTTCGTGACGGTGGCGTGGCCGTCGGCCAGCACGTCGGTCACGGCGCGCTCGCCCGCGGCCACGTCGGTGGAGGCCGTCTGCGAGACGGTGAACTCGGAGCCGCCCCGGAACTCGATGCCGAGGTTGAAGCCACCGCGGAGGGCGGTCAGGCCGCCGGCGAGGACGAGCAGCAGGGCGGCGAGGGCGAACCACCGCCGCCAGCGCTGGATGAACGGGTAGGAGATGCGGCCCGAGTAGAGGGCGTTGCCCCAGTCGGCGAAGCGGTTCACTGGTCCTCCTCCTGGCGGCGTCGCTCGGCGCGGCGTCGCTCGGCGATCGTCATGGGCGGCGCGGTGCGCGAGCGGCGGCCGCCCCGGGCGGACGAGCCCGCGCGGGGGGCGCCCGTCGCGGCGAGCGGGCGCGGGGCGTCGGCGGCCGCCGCGTCGTCGGCGTCGGCCGGCTCGTCGGAGGCCTCCGCCGGGAGCCCGGTGCGGGGGGCGTGGGCGGGCTCGCGGAAGCGCCCGGCGCCCTGGTACAGGGACGGCCCGCCCAACAGCGACGGGTCCAGTCCGGACATCGGGTGTCCCTCGCCCACGAAGCGGGTCTGGGCCAACAGCACCATGAGCGGGTGGGTGAACATGAACACCACGATCAGGTCGGCGATCGCGGTGAGGCCGAGGGTGAACGCGAAGCCGCGCACGTTGCCGACGGCCACGAAGTACAGCACGACGGCGGCCAGCAGGTTCACGGCCTTGGACGCGGTGATCGTCCGCCGGGCGCGCTTCCAGCCCTCGTGCACGGCGACGGGCACGGTGTGGCCCGCGCGCAGCTCGTCCTTGATGCGTTCGAAGTAGACGATGAACGAGTCCGCCGTCAGACCGATCGCCACGATGAGCCCGGCGATGCCCGCGAGGGACAGGCGGTAGTTGTCCGTCCAGCCCAGGATCGCGATGGTCAGCCACGTCAGCACGCCCGCCACGATGATCGAGGCGAAGGTCAGCAGGCCCAGGGCCCGATACTGGAAGAACTGGTACACGGCCACGAGGCCGAGGCCGATCAGGCCGGCGATCAGGCCCCAGAAGAGCTGGTCCCGGCCGAGCGTGGCGGAGATCTGCTGCTCGGACTCGATCGAGAAGGAGATCGGCAGGGAGCCGTAGTTGAGCTGCTCGGCCAACTGCGCCGTCGTCTGCTCGTTCAGGGTGGGGCCGCTGATCTGCGCGCTGCCGTTGGTGATGACCACGTTGGACTGCGGCGCGGAGATCACGTCCCCGTCCAGCAGGATCGCGAACTGCTTGCGCGGGTCGCCCTCGGGGTACGGGGTGAGCTTCTGGGTGACCTCCGTGAAGGCCTTGGTGCCCTCCTCGTCGAACTCGATGTTGACGACCCACTGGTTGGTGGAGACGCCGCTCTGGGCCTGGGCCATGCCGTTGGACGCGCCCTTGATCTGGGTGCCCGGGATGACCACGGGGCCCAGGATGTACTTCTGGGCCGACGTGACGGCGCCGTCGGCGAGCTCCTCGGAGGGCTGGCAGGCGACGATCGCCCGGTCGGACGGCGGCGGGGGCGCGGCCGGGTCCCGCGGGGCGGTGCAGTCCGTGGCCTGGAACTCGGCCAGCAGGGCCGGGGTGACCCAGTTCGGGTCGTAGGCGTCGGCCGGCTCGCCGTCGGGCTTCGGCAGCTGGTCTTCGGGCAGGCGCTGGTCCTCGGGGGTGGCCTCCCCCGGGCCGGACTGCAGCACGGGGCGGAACTGCATGTCCGCGGACGCCTGGATCAGCCGGCGGGTCTCCTCGTCCGGGACCCCGGGCAGGGAGACGACCACGTTCTGGGAGCCCTGCGTGGCGACCTCCGCCTCGGCCACGCCGGAGCCGTCCACACGCTGGCGGATGATCTCCACGGCCTGGTCCAGCTGCTCGGGGGTGACGGACTCGCCCGTCGAGGTCTCGGGGGCCAGCACCATCTGCGTGCCGCCCTCGAGGTCGAGGGCGAGCTTGGGAGCCCAGGAGGCCGCGCCGGAGGCCACGCCCCCGCCGAGGATCGCGGCCAGGACCACGAGGAGGGCGGCCAGCCAGGTCAGGGTGCGCCCGGCGGAGCCGGAGGGTGTTCTCTTCGCCATTGCTCAGGTGCTTCCGTCACATCCGAGCGGCCCCGCCAGGCGGGGCCGCGTGTGCAGGGGTGGGTGGGCCTCAGGCCAGGTCGTCGCGGCGCGGACGCGGGTCGGCGTCGTCGGCGCGGTACTCGGTGCCGGGGGCGTCATCCCGACGCGACGGGTCCGTGGTGGGCGCGGCGGCCGCGGCGGCCGTCTCGGGCTCCACGACGGTGGTGATGCCCTGCAGGTGCACGTCCATGCGCGTGCCCGGGGCGGTCTCCAGCGTCACCCGCTGGGCCTCGGCGTCCACGGCCACGACGGTGCCGAAGATGCCGGCGCCGGTCATGACCTCGAGGCCCGGGGCGAGGGTGCTGCGCATCTGCGCCTGCTGCTGCTGCATCTTCTTGCCCTTGCGGAAGGAGAGGAAGAGCATCACCGCGAGCAGGGCGAAGGCGAAGAGCATGAGCAAGCTGCCACCGCCTCCCTGGGCCTGCTGGGCGATCACGGGCAGGGTCGCGGCGGTGGCGACGGGCATGGGGGACTCCTGATGCTCGGGGTGGGCGGGCCTGTCCAGTGTAGGGGCCCGCCCTGGGCGTCACGGCCCCGGCGTGGCCTCTGGAGCGGCGAGGCCCAGGTGCTCCCAGGCCCCCGGCAGCGCGACGCGGCCACGGGGGGTGCGCGCCACCATGCCCTCGCGGATGAGGAAGGGCTCGGCCACGGTCTCCACGGTCTCGGCCTCCTCCCCCACGGCGGTGGCCAGCGTGCTGAGCCCCACGGGCCCGCCGCCGAACGTGGTGCACAGGGCGGTGAGCACGGACCGGTCGAGCCGGTCCAGGCCCCGCCCGTCGACGTCGTACATGTCCAGGGCGGCGGCGGCGTCGTGCGGGCCGACCTCGGCCAGCCCCTTCACGAGCGCCCAGTCCCGCACCCGGCGCAGCAGCCGGTTGGCGATGCGCGGGGTGCCGCGCGAGCGCCGGGCGATCTGCCGGTACCCCTCCGTGGCCAGCCGCATGTCCAGCAGCAGGGCGGAGCGGCGCAGGACGCGCTCGAGCTCCTCCTCGGTGTAGAAGTCCAGGTGGCCCGTGAAGCCGAAGCGGTCGCGCAGCGGCCCCGGCAGGAGGCCGGCCCGCGTGGTGGCGCCCACGAGCGTGAAGGGCGGCAGCTCGAGCGGGATCGAGGTGGCGCCGGCGCCCTTGCCCACCACGATGTCCACGCGGAAGTCCTCCATGGCCATGTAGAGCATCTCCTCGGCCGGGCGGGACATCCGGTGGATCTCGTCGAGGAAGAGCACCTCGCCCTCGGTGAGCGAGGACAGGATGGCCGCGAGGTCGCCCGCGTGCTGGATCGCGGGGCCGGAGGACAGCCGCAGGGGGGCGTTCATCTCCGCGGCCACGATCATCGCCAGCGTGGTCTTGCCGAGCCCGGGCGGGCCGGAGAGCAGGACGTGGTCCGCGGCGCGGTCCCGCAGCCGGGCGGAGGCGAGCATGAGGTCCAGCTGCTCGCGCACGCGCATCTGGCCCACGAACTCGTCCAGGTGCTTGGGGCGCAGCGCGACCTCGAGCCGGCGCTCCTCCGGGTCGACGGCCGCCGCGGACAGCGGTGAGGACTCCGCGCTCATCGCCCGCCTCGCACCGCGCCGGCCATGCCGACGTCGCGCAGGGTGGCGCGCAGCAGCGCGGCGACGTCGCGGCCCTCGTCCAGCTCCGGGCGGGCCGCCACGGTGGCCTCGACGACCTTGAGCGCCTCCTTCTCGGACCAGCCCAGGCCGGCCATCGCCTGCACGACGTCGGCGTGCCAGAGCGCCTCGACGGTCGGCTCGGCGCTCGCCTCGGCCTCCGCCTCGGGCACCGGCTCCCCGGTGGGCGCGAGGCGGCCGGAGAGCTCGACGATGATCTTGCGCGCCATCTTCGGCCCGATGCCGGGCACGCGGGTGAGGGTCTTCTCGTCCTCCTCGGTGACCGCCCGGCGCACGGTCTCGGGGTGGTGGACGGAGAGGATCGCCAGGGCGAGGCGGGGACCCACGCCGTTGGCCGTGATGAGCACCTCGAACACCTCGCGCTCGTCGCGGTCCGCGAAGCCGTAGAGGGTCAGGGCGTCCTCCTTGACCACGAGGTGGGTCTGCACCGCCCCCGGCCGGCCCTCGTGCAGGGTGGACAGCGTCTGCGGGGTGGCGGAGAACTGCACACCCAGGCCGCCGACGGCGATGACCGCCCGGTCGAGGGCCACGTGCTCGACGGTGCCGCTGAGCGAGGCGATCATGAGGGGCCCTCCTGTCGGGACGGACGGACGCCGGTCGGCGCGGATTCGAACATATCATCGAACGCCGGCCCGGCAGCGGCCTACCGGCGACGCCCGCCGCCCGCCGAGCGCTCGGCGTCGAGCCAGGCCCGCTGCGCGGCGGTGAGCTGGCCCCGCGGGCGGGCGCGCGCGGGCGCCTTGGCGGCGAACTGCGAGCGCCCCGCCCGGGAGGCGAGGTCTGCGGTGTCGAGGCCGGTCTGGCCGGCGGCCGCGCCGAGGGCGGTGCCGCGCCAGCCGTGGGCGATGGCCAAGGCGAGGGCGTCGGCCGCGTCGGCCGGGCGCGGCGGGGCGTCGAGGCGGAGGATCCGGGTGACCATCGTGGTGACCTGCTCCTTGCCCGCATCGCCGTGTCCGGTGACGGCGGCCTTGACCTCGGAGGGGGTGTGCAGGCCCACGGGGACGCCGGCGCGCGCGGCCGCGGCGATCGCCACGCCCGCGGCCTGGGCCGTGCCCAGCACGGTCGGCGTGTTCGTGTTCGCGAACATGCGCTCGACGGCGGCGCGATCGGGCCGGTGCGCGGCGAGGACCGCGGAGACGGCCTCGTCGATGCGCAGGAGGCGCTGGTCCAGGGGGGCGGTGGGCGGGGTGCCCGTGACCTCGACGTGGACGAGCGCGGCCCGCCGTCGCGCGTCCACGTCCACCACGGCGATCCCGCAGCGGGTGAGCCCCGGGTCCACCCCGAGGATCCGGACGACGTCGGCGGGCCGGCGCGCGCTCAGCGCGATCAGTCCTCGTCGAGCTCGGCGAGGACCTCGGGGGCGATGTCCACGTTCGAGAAGACGTTCTGGACGTCGTCGAGGTCCTCGAGCGCATCGGCCAGCTTGAGGAAGGTGCGGGCGCCCGACGCGTCCAGGTCCACCTTCATGGTGGGGACGAACTCGAGCTCGTCGGACTCGTACTCCACGCCCGCCTCGTCGAGGGCCTTGGCCACGGACTGCAGGTCGGAGGGGTCCGAGAGGATCTCGAAGGAGTCGCCGGAGACGACGACCTCCTCGGCGTCCGCGCCGCCCTCGAGCACGGCCTCGAGCAGGCCGTCCTCGGTGTTGCCCTCGGTGGGCAGGCGCACGAGGCCCTTGCGCTCGAAGAGGAAGGAGACGGAGCCGGAGTCCGCCATGGTGCCGCCGTTGCGGGTGACGGCCGCGCGCACGTCCGCGGCGGCGCGGTTCTTGTTGTCGGTCAGGCACTCGACCAGCAGCGCCGAGCCCTGGGGGCCGCGGACCTCGTACATGATCTCGGCGTAGTCGATGACCTCGCCGGTCAGGCCGGCGCCGCGCTTGACGGCGCGGTCGATGTTGTCGTTGGGCACCGAGGCCTTCTTGGCCTTGGACACGGCCAGGTCGAGGGCGGGGTTGCCGGCGACGTCGGGTCCGCCGGCACGTGCCGCGACCTCGATGTTCTTGATGTACTTCGCGAACGCCTTGGCGCGCCGCGCGTCGATGACGGCCTTCTTGTGCTTGGTGGTCGCCCATTTGGAATGTCCTGCCATCACGCCTCCTCAGGTCTGGATCTCGTCTGCTGGCTCGACCGCCCAGTCTAGCGACGCCCGGTGGGGTGGCGCGGATCACGGCTGACTACACTCGCGCCCATGACCCACACCTCCGCGCCCTCCGTCCTGCCCGCCGACCACCCGCTGGCGACCCCCTCCGACCTGCCCTACGGGCTGCCCGACTTCTCCGCCGTCTCCGACGCGCAGCTGGCCGAGGCCGTGCGCGCGGGGATGGCGGCCCAGCGCGCCGAGGTCGACCAGATCCTCGGGGCGGCCACGGCGCCGACCTTCGAGAACACCGTCCGCGCGCTCGAGCTGTCCGGCCAGCTGCTGCGCCGCTCCGCCGCCATGTTCTTCACGCTCGTCGGCTCGGACGGCACGGACGCGCGGCAGGCCCTGGCCGAGGAGCTCTCCCCCGAGCTCGCGGCCCACGAGGACGCGATCCTGCTGGACCCGCGGCTGGTGGCGCGCGTCGCGGCGATCGACGACGGCGGCCTCACGGGCGAGGACGCCCGCCTGCTGGAGGCGCTGCGCCTGCGCCTCTCCCTGGCGGGGGCGGACCTGGACGACGCCGCGCGCGAGGAGCTGCGCGGGATCAACACGGAGCTGGCGTCCCTCTCGGCCGCCTACACGCGCCGCCTCGTCGCGGACACCGCGGCCCGCGCCGTGCTCGTCACGGACCGCGAGCGCCTGGCCGGTCTGAGCGAGGACGACCTGGCCGCGGCGGCGGGGGCGGCCGCCGAGGCGGGGCACGGGGACGGGGACGCGGCGGCGGGCCCGTGGCTGCTGACGCTGTCCCTGTTCACGTCGCAGCCGTGGCTGGCGTCCCTGCAGGACGAGGGGATGCGGCGCGAGGTGTTCGAGGCGTCGACGGGCCGGGGCGGGGCCGGGGAGCACGAGACGCTGACGACGGCGATGGCGATGGTGCGGCTGCGGCTGCGCAAGGCGCGGCTGCTGGGGGCGCAGAGCTGGGCCGAGCAGGCGCTGAAGGACCGGGCGGCGCCGTCGACGGCGGCCGTGGAGGAGCTGCTGGCCGCGATGGCGCCGCGGGCGATGGCCAACGCGCGGGCGGACGCGGCGACGGCGGCGGCGCACGCGGGCCGGACGGACGCCGAGGTGGCCCCATGGGACTGGCCGGCGCTGTCCGCGGCGTACGCGCGGGAGGAGTTCGCGGTGGACGCGGACGCCCTGCGCCCGTACTTCGAGCTGGACCGGGTGCTGACCGAGGGCGTGTTCGCGGCGGCGACGGCGCTGTACGGGCTCACGTTCGCCGAGCGCCCGGAGCTGGCGCGGCACCTGTACCGCCCCGGGATCCGGGTGTTCGAGGTGACGGGTGAGGACGGTGCCGGGGTGGGTCTGTTCGTCGCGGACCTGTTCGCGCGGCCGACCAAGTCGGGCGGTGCCTGGATGCACACGGTGCGGGACATGGCGGACGCCCTGGGCGAGCGCCCGGTGGTGTTCACCACGATGAATGTGCCGGCCCCGGCGGCGGGGCGTCCGGCCCTGCTGACGCTGGATGAGGCCACGACGCTGTTCCACGAGTTCGGCCACGCCCTGCACGGGCTGCTGGCCCGGGGCGAGTACGCCTCGCTCACCGGGACGAACGTGCCGCGCGACGTCGTCGAGTTCCCGTCGCAGGTCAACGAGGTGTGGCTGCGCGAGCCGTCCCTGCTGGCCGCGTACGCGCGGCACGTGGAGTCGGGCGAGCCGCTGCCGGCGGGGACGCTGGAGCGGCTCGAGGCGGCGGACCTGTGGGGCGAGGGGCACCGCACGGTCGAGTATTTGGGCGCGGCGCTCGTGGACTGGGCCTGGCACTCGCTGACGGAGGAGACGGTGGACGCCGCCACGGCCGACCCGGCCGCGTTCGAGCGCCGGGTGCTGACCGAGGCGGGCATCGACCCGGACCTGGTGCCTCCGCGCTACGGCACCGGCTACTTCAAGCACATCTTCGGCGGCGGCTACGCGGCCGGGTACTACTCCTACGTGTGGGCCGAGGTGCTGGACGCGGACGCCGTGGAGTGGTTCCGCGAGCACGGCGGGATGACGCGGGAGAACGGCCGCCGGTTCGCGGACGAGCTGCTCTCGCGGGGCGATACGCGTGACCTGCTGGAGTCCTACCGCGCGTTCCGTGGCCGGGACGCCGAGCTCGAGCCGCTGCTGCGCCGTCGGGGGCTGGCGGACGCCGCGGCCTGAGCGCGGTCAGCGCCCCCGGCCGCCGGGGCGGGGGGCGCTGAGCACGGCGCGCAGCCAGCCGCGCACGGTGGTGTCCCACTTGCGCGGGTCCACGTTCTGCTCGCGGGTGTGGCGGGCCTGGTGGAAGCGGACGAACCGCACGAGGTCCGGGTTGCGCTCGGCCAGGTCCTGCGAGGGGCCGACGGGCACGTACTCGTCGTCCTCGGAGTGCAGGATCAGCGTGGGCACACGCACGTGGTCGGCGCGGGTCACCCAGTCCAGGGCCTTGAGGTCCACGGGGGCGGCCAGGCCCGTGATGAACCGGCCGGCCCGGTTGGCCAGCAGCCACTGGCCGAGCAGGCCCACGGCTTCGGGGATCCGGTTGAGCCGGGCCTGGTGGCGCAGCACGTCCACCCAGTCGATGACGGGGCCCGTCAGGACCACGCCGCGCACGTGCGGGGCCAGCGGGGAGCGGTCCACGGTCTGCAGCACCACGGCCCCGCCCATGGACCAGCCGAAGAGGACGACGTCCCGGGCGCCGTGGTCGAGGGCGTAGCGGATGGCCGCCTCGACGTCCTCCCATTCGGTGGTGCCGAGCCCGTAGCGGGCGTCGGCGGCGTCCGGGGCGTCGCCGTCGTTGCGGTAGGAGATCAGCAGCGACGTCATGCCCAGGCGGCGGGCGGTCGGCACGGCGCGGATGCCCTCGTTGCGGCGCGCGCCGCGGCCGTGGACCATCACCGCCCACAGCCCCTCCGCGGGACGGGGTTCGCCGTCCTCGCTGGGGTCCGGCTCGATGCGCCATGCGCGGGCGTGGCCGCCGGGCACCGGCACCTGCACGTCCTCGGCGTCGAGCCCGGCGTCGGCGGGGGTCGGGTAGACGAAGCCGGTGAACCGGCCCCGGGTCGCCGTCGTCAGATCGCCGGAGAAGACCTCCTCGACCGCGCGCTGCACCGTGCCGTCCCGGGGGTCGAAGGAGGTGATCTCCCCGATGCGGGCGCATCCGGCGCCGTCGTCGAACGTGAGGGAGTACTGGCCGGGCACGGTGGTGTACTCGTCGGCCTGCAGGATCACGTCCTGCCCGGCGGGCGTGTCGACGACGGCGAGGATCGGCGTGGACTCGGCGTGGCGGCGCACGGGGGTCACCACGGTGCGGGCGAACACGCCTGCGAGCGCCGAGCTCGCCCCGGCCAGCACGAAGGCGGAGGCCGCGGCGACGCTGAGCACGGGCGGGGCCCAGCGGGCCACCGGGGAGGCCACGGCCACGCCGCCGCGCACCGATCCGGTGACTCCGCGGCGGACCAGGCGGCCCGCTCGGCGGACGCGGGAGTCGCGACCCCCGGCCCGCCGGGCTGCCACGGTGACGGCGGCGGCCAGGGCGGGCGGCAGGTCGGCGGGGTGGGGACGGGGACGGCGGGGTCGTGCGGCCATGCGCGCCATTGTCCTCCACGGGCGGGCGCGCCCGCCAATGCGACGCCGGTCGGGAACACGACGGCGCTCCGGACCGTTGCACCGGGCATGACCGAGACTCCCCACACCCCCCATGACGGCCCCACCCCCGACCCCGCGCGGGACGTCCCCGCTCCCGAGCAGACCCTGGCCGCCCCGGGCGGCGCCCGCCTGACGGACGAGGAGTGGGCCCGACGGCTCACGCCCGAGGAGTTCCAGGTGCTGCGCCGGGCCGGCACGGAACGGCCCTTCACGGGCGAGTACTGGGACTCGCACGTGAAGGGCGTGTACGCGTGCCGGGCGTGCGGATCCGAGCTGTTCCGCTCGGACGAGAAGTTCGACGCGCACTGCGGCTGGCCCTCGTTCTTCGCACCGCTCGCGGAGGACCGGGTGGAGTACCTGAAGGACACCACCCTGGGCATGGAGCGGATCGAGGTGCGGTGCGCGGCGTGCGGCTCCCACATGGGTCACGTCTTCGCGGGCGAGGGCTATGACACCCCCACGGACCTGCGCTACTGCATCAACTCGATCTCGCTGCGCCTGGCCCCCGCCGACGACGCGGCGGCCCCGGACGGGGCGCGCTGATCCGGTGCGGGAGCGCCGTGGCGTCCACGGCGCGCCCCCGCGGCCCGCTGGGCCCCGCAGCCTAGGCTGACGGGCATGAGCGTGATCGGGCCCCGTCGCCTCTCCGCCGCCCCCGGGGCGGTCGAGGCGCCCGTGCCGCCGGGGGTGTTCCGGCGTGCCCTGGCGGACCTGCGCGATGCGCGGCCACGGACCGAGGTGCGGCTGCGGGAGATCCCGGCACCCGAGGGGCAGGCGCCCTTCGCCGTCGCCCTCGCCGCCGACGTGTGCGACGGGCCGGGCGCGACCGGCGGCGTGCTGGCCACGGGGCGGTTCGTCCTCCTGCACGACCCGGCCCCGGACGCCCGGTGGCCGGGAGGCTTCCGGGCGGTGACATGGATCCGTGCGAGCCTGGAACCGGACGTCGCACTGGACCAGCTGGCCGGCGCCGTCGCGTGGACGTGGCTCGTGGAGGCGCTCGAGCGCCGCCACGCCGAGCACTCCCACGCCGGCGGCACCGCGACGCGCAGCATCGCGGAGGGCTTCGGGACGCTCAGTGCGGCCCCGGACACCACCGACATCGAGCTGCGCGCCTCGTGGACCCCGGCCCCGCGGGACCTCGGCTCGCATCTCGAGGCGTGGTCGGACATGATCTGCGCGTTCGCCGGTCTGCCGCCCGAGCACGCCGCGGACGTCCACACGGCCGGCCCCTGACCGCGCGCCCGCGCCTCCGACACACCGGGCCCCGGCCCGTCCCCGCCCCGACCTCCCCGAACAGGAGCAGCATGACCGACGCCCCCGAGACGGCCGCCCCGGACGCGCCCCCGCGGCTGATCGCCACACCGGCCGGTGGAGTCCCCCGGCTCACCGACACCCGCGCGGGCCTGGAGGCCTGCGCCGCGGCGCTCGCCGCGGGGACCGGGCCCGTCGCCATCGACGCGGAGCGCGCCTCCGGGATCCGGTACGGCCAGCGGGCTATGCTCGTCCAGCTCAAGCGCGAGGGCGCCGGCATCTGGCTCGTCGATCCCGAAGCCCTCGACGGGCTGGCCCCGCTGCAGGAGGCCCTCGCGGGCGTCGAGTGGATCCTGCACGCGGCCAGCCAGGACCTGCCCTGCCTGGCCGAGCAGGGGCTGCGCCCCGATCGGCTGTTCGACACCGAGCTCGCGGCCCGGGTGTCCGGCCTGCCGCGCGTCGGCCTGGCCGCGGTCCTGGAGGAGCTGCTGGGGGTCACCCTCGCCAAGGAGCATTCGGCCGCCGACTGGTCGGTGCGTCCGCTGCCCGAGGCGATGCTCACCTACGCGGCGCTCGACGTCGAGCTGCTCGTCCCGCTGCGCGAGGCCCTGGTCGCGCGCCTCGAGGCCGACGGCAAGCTCGCGTGGGCCGAGCAGGAGTTCGAGCACGTGCGCACGGCCCCGCCGCCCGCGCCGAAGAAGGACCCCTGGCGCGGCACCTCGGGCTCCCAGACGCTGCGCCGCCCCGTGCAGCGCGCGGTCCTCAAGCGCCTGTGGGAGGCCCGCGAGGACCTCGCCCGCCACCGCGACGTCGCCCCCGGCCGGCTCATCCCGGACCGGTCGATCGTCGCCGCCGCGGCCGCCCAGCCGCGCACCGTCCCCGCCCTGCGCCAGACCTCCGGCTTCCACGGCCGCGCCGCGAGCCGCGAGGCCCCGCGCTGGATCGCCGCGATCCGGGCCGGCGTCGAGGACGCCGAGCGGGGCGAGGCCCCCGCGGCGCAGATCCGCACCGGGGACGGCCCGCCCCCACCCCGGGCCTGGAAGGACCGGGACCCGGTGGCGGACCGCCGCCTGCGCACGGCCAAGGCCCGCGTCGCCCGACGGGCCGAGCAGCTGGGGATGCCCACCGAGAACCTCCTCACCCCGGACACCCTTCGGCGGATCTGCTGGACCCCGCCCGCCCCGATCACCCCCGAGACCGTCGACGCGTTCCTGACGGAGCGGGGCGCGCGCCCGTGGCAGGTGGAGAACGTCGGCGCGATCGTCACGGTCGCGCTCCTCGACCCCGATCCCGCCGGCGCCTGAGCCCCCGACGCGGCCGGCCGGATCGGTCCGTCGCGTCGCGTCGACGCGGAGGCTACTCGCCGGTAGTGTGACCCGCATGACATCCGTTTCTCTTGCTTCCTTCGACCACCTGCCCGCCCTGGCCCCGGATGAGGTCGTCACCACCGTCACCGTGACCGACCACGCCCTGCCCGAGGGTGCGGGCACGCTCGCGCTGCTCACGCTGGACAACGGGCAGGGACCCCGCCGGCCCGCGACCCTGGGCCCGGCCACGCTCCTCGGCCTCGGCCGGGTGCTCGACGAGCAGGCCGCCCGGGCCGCCGCGGGCGAGATCCAGGCCCTGGCCGTGACCGGTGTGGAGGGGACCTTCGCGGCCGGGGCGGACCTGTCCCTGATCGCGGGCCTCACCGACGACGTCGGCCGCGACCTGGCCCTGCTCGGCCACGCCGTCTACGACCGGCTCGCGGCCCTCGAGATCCCCACGGTCGCGCTCGTGAACGGCCTCGCCCTCGGCGGCGGCCTCGAGCTGGCCCTGGCCGCCGGACACCGCGTGGTGGCCGCCGATGCGAAGGGCTTCGGCCTGCCCGAGGTCCGGCTCGGCCTGATCCCCGGCTGGTCCGGCGTGTGGCGCGTGCCCCATCTGATCGGCCCGGAGGCCGCCGTCGACGTCGTGCTGAAGAACCCCCTCGACGACAACCGCATGCTCGACGCCCGCGCGGCGCACGGGCTCGGCCTGATGGACCGGATCGTGGAGGGGGACCTCCTCGACGCGGGCCTCGAGCTCGCCGCCGCCCTGGTCGCCGGGGACGAGTCCGTGGCGGCCGAACTGGCCGCCCACCGCGACCGCGACGTGTCCGACGCCGCCTGGGACCGCGCCCTGGCGGCGCTGGAGCGGCTGCAGGCCGCTCGCCCCGGACGCCACCTGCCGGCGCGCCGTCACCTGGAGGACCTGTTCACCGGCGCCCGCACGCGCACCCGCGCCGAGTCCGCCCAGGCCGAGGCGGACGCCCTCGGGACGCTGCTGCACTCCCCCGAGTTCCGGCGCACCGTGTACGCGTTCCTCGGCCTCGTCCAGGGCCGCGCCAAGCGCCCCGCCGGCGACCCGGGCCGCGAGCTCGCCCGCGAGGTCCGCAAGGTCGGCATCGTCGGTGCGGGCCTGATGGCCGGCCAGCTCGCCCTCGTCTTCGCCCGGCACCTGCGGGTGCCCGTCGTGATGACGGACATCGACGCCGAGCGTGTCGAGCGCGGCCTGGCGGGCGTGCGCGCGCAGGTCGAGAAGATGGTCTCCCGTGGACGGCTCTCCGCCGAGGACGGCGAGGCCCTGGCCGGGTTGATCACCGCGGACACGGACAAGGCGGTGTACGCGGACGCCGACATCGTCATCGAGGCCGTCTTCGAGGAGCTCGAGGTCAAGCGCACCGTCTTCCGCGAGCTCGAGGGCATCGTGCGTGAGGACGCCATCCTGATGACCAACACCTCGAGCCTGTCCGTGGCCGCCATGGCCGAGGTCCTCGAGCATCCCGAGCGCCTCGTGGGCTTCCACTTCTTCAACCCGGTGGCGGTCATGCCGCTCGTGGAGATCGTGCGGACCGAGGCGACGACGGACGAGGTCGTGGCCACCGCGTTCGAACTGACCCGCCGGCTCCGCAAGACCGGCGTGCTCGTCCACGACGCCACCGCGTTCGTGGTCAACCGCGTCCTGCTGCGCATGATGGGCGAGGTGCAGAACTCCTTCGACGAGGGCACCGACGCGCACGAGGCCGACCACGCGCTGGACCCGCTGGCCCTGCCGATGACGCCGTTCACCCTCCTGGCCATGGTCGGCATCCCCGTGGCCCAGCACGTGTCCGAGTCCCTCTCCGCGTCCTTCGGCGCGGAGCGCTTCCCGGTCTCGGCGAACCTGCAGCGCCTGATCGACGCCGGCAAGACCGCGATCTGGGCCAAGGACGTCCGCCCCGACCGGCGCGACGAGGAGGCCGCCGGCGCGACCGGCGAGCAGATCCCGGAGGCGACCGCGGCCCTGCTGGAGCAGGGCTCGACCCCGCAGACCTCCGAGGAGCTGCTGCGCCGGGTCGAGGACGCGCTGGCCGAGGAGATCGGCCTGCTCCTGGACGAGCGCGTCGTCGCGGCCCCCGAGGACGTGGACCTGTGCATGATCCTCGGCGCCAACTGGCCCCTGCACCTGGGCGGCATCACGCCGTACCTGGACGACTGCGGGGCCGCCGAGCGGGTGAACGGGCGGCGCTTCCACCCGGCCGCGCAGGCCTGACCGGCCCCGGCCGGGCCGTCCGCGACGGCCCGGCCCACGGCTCAGGCGATCGGCAGCCCGGCGAACGTCACCACGTGCGCGTCGAGCCCGGCGGTCGCCGCGGCCTGGTCGGCCACGGGGGTCGAGGCGGTGCCCCCGCCCCAGTCGGAGGCGACCACGGCTCCCTCGCGCACGAGGTGCGCCCCCAGCTCCACGCCGTCCGCGACGACGGCCACCCGCACGTCCGACCCGCCCGCGTCCGCCGGGCGCAGCTCGGCGCGGGGCACGCGCAGCCCGCCCTGCAGGGGCGAGGCCTCCTCGAGCCGGTCCACGGCGAGCGGGCCCTCGGCGGCCACCCGCGCGAGGAGGAGGTACTCCGCGTACGAGGGCAGCACCGCGGCGTCGATGCCGGCCCGCTCACGGTCGATGCGCACCCGCTGGGCTCCGGCGGAGTCCTCGTGGGTCGTCCATGCCCAGCCGTCCCCGTCGGGCGTGAAGCCGACCTGCGTCTGGGCGAGGTAGCGCTCGGGCAGTCCACCGCGGGCGGCGCGCTGGGCGGGCGTGGGGGCGAAGCCCATGCGGGTGGTCAGCACGCCGTCCTCCAGCACCCGGTGCAGGAAGCCGACGTGCACGTCGTCGAGGGTCACGGCCTCCCACCGCTCGAAGGGAGTGAGGTCGAAACGGGCGGCGCCGGTGGGGCGCGGGGCGGGGTGGGTCACGGCGGTGCTCCTGGGGCTCGGGGGTCCGTCCCCCCGATCCTCGCACCCGTCGGGCCCGGTCGCATCCGCCCTCGCCACGGGCGATAATGGGTCGATGACCACGCAGGACTCCCCCCTCACCCCGAACTCCTCCCGGTCCGGCTGCTGCGACGACCACGCCCGCCCGGACACCTCCCGCCGCACCGTCCTGGGCCGCGGCGCCGCCGTCGCCGCCGCGGGTGCCGGCACACTCGCGCTGGCCGGCTGCACGGACCGGCTGCGTGAGAAGGACACCGCGCAGGACCACTACACCGGCTCCGACGCCGTCGACGCGCTGCCCGCCGCCGAGCTGCCCGTGGGCGCCTCCCGGGAGGTGCAGGTGCAGGGTCGGACGCTGATGATGCATCGCGTGGACGAGACCACGGTGACCGCCTTCACCAACGTGTGCACGCATCAGGGCTGCCTGCTCCAGGTCGTGGACCGGCAGGAGGGCCCGGCCTACGCCTGCCCCTGCCACGGCTCGCACTTCGACGTCACCTCGGGGAAGCCGTTCGGCGGCCCGGCCCGCAAGGCCCTCATGGACTACGACGCGGCCGTCGTCGACGACCGCATCGTCGTCAAGCTCTGAGCCCGGCTCATTCCTCCGGCGCGCCGTAGCGCCGGCGCGGGGGCACCACGACGGCGGAGCGGTCGTTGGGGTCCCACGCCGGCTGCTCGCGCCGCCGCGCCGGGTAGTAGCGGTGCCGCCACCAGAACCAGATGAGCGCCCCCAGCACCGGCAGCAGCAGCATGAGGCCGACCCACGGCAGGCGCGCCCGGGCGTCCAGGGGGCTGCGGCCCAGCGAGACGAAGCCGGCCACCCACAGCGCACCGGCCACGACGGACACGGTCCAGCCCAGGGCGGCCTCCCCCGGCGTCGGCACGAGCGGGGTCGCGGCGGCCGCGCCGGTCAGCGCGCCGGCCATCAGAAGAGCGCGACCTTCTCCGGGCCCGGGAACAGGGCGTCCAGCTCGGCCAGGTCCTCCGCGGTGGCGAGCCAGTCGGCCGCCGCCGCGTTCTCCACGACCTGCGCGGGACGGGTGGCGCCGGCGATCACGGAGGACACCGGTCCCTGCGCCGCCAGCCACCCGATCGCGGCCTGGACCTCGGTGATCCCCCGCTCCCGGGCGAACCGGCCGAAGGCGGCCAGTTGCTCCAGGTCGGCGTCGGCCACCATGTGCTGGCGCACGTGGGACAGGCGCGAGCCCTCGGGGGCGTCGCCCTGCGAGTACTTGCCCGTGAGCAGCCCGTTGGCCAGCGGGAAGTACGGCAGGACGCCGAGCCCGAACTCGGCCGCCGCCGGGACCACCTCGAGCTCGGCCCGGCGGTCCAGCAGGTTGTAGTGGTTCTGCGCGGACACGAAGCGCTCCACGCCCAGCTCGCGGGCCACGTACTCGGCCTGGGCGATCTGCCACCCGGCCCGGTTCGAGTGGCCCACGTAGCGGACCTTGCCGGCGCGCACGAGGTCGTCGAGCGCGCGGAGGGTCTCCTCGATGGGCGTGGCCGGGTCCGGGGTGTGGAACTGGTAGAGGTCGATCCAGTCGGTGCCGAGGCGGCGCAGGGAGTCCTCGACGGCGCGCACGATGTACCGGCGGGAGCCCCGCGCGCCGCCGTCGTCGCCGGCGACACCGCCCATGTCCATGCCGAACTTGGTGCCGATCACCACCTCGTCGCGGCGGGCGCCCAGGGCGCGGCCGAGCCGCTCCTCGGACAGGCCGGGCTCGGCGCCGTAGACGTCGGCGACGTCGAAGAAGGTGATGCCGGCGTCGAGCGCGGCGTGGACGACGGCGTCGGTGCCGGCCTGCTCCAGCGTGGCGGTGCCGGGGCGGCCGAGGTTGTTGCAGCCCAGGCCGACGACGGAGACGGTCAGCCCGGAGCGGCCGAGACGGGTGTGGCGCACGGGTCAGCCCTCCTGCTCTGCGGTGCGGACGTCCACCTTGTTCGGCTGCACGCCGTCGGCGCGCTTGGCGGCCGCCGGGATCTCGGCGGCGGCCTTGCGGGCGTGGGGGGTCCGGACGCGCAGCACGAGGGCACCGACCTCCTCGACGACGTCCTCGACCTCGCCGAGACCGCGCCAGGCCAGCTGGTGGGTCACCTCGACGCGCAGCCGCTCGACGGTGCGCCGCTCGATCGCCGTGGCCTCCCGGCCGCGGAGCCGGTAGGCCACCGGCAGCACGGCGAAGGTCGCGGGGTCCGCCTCGGCGAAGCCCTCCTCCGCGCCCTGCGCCACGAACGCGGCCAGCAGCTGATCACCCTCGGCCTGGTCGGCCAGGGGCTGCTCCCCGACGGTGCCGGGCTGGCCGACCCGACCGTGGTGGACCACGAACTCCCCGGCCTCCGCGTCGGCCCATGCCTCGCGGTACTCGAAGAGCCGGGCGCCGTCGTCGCCGACGCTCTCACGGTACAGCCGGACGATGCTCATGCCTGCTCCTGGTGGTGGGGGGCGGCCGCGTCCTCGGGGACGGGCCGGGCGTACGGGACCTTGGCGCCGAGGACCTGGGCGACGGTGTCCTGGGTGATGCGCTGCGCCGTGAGGCCCACGCGGGCCAGCACCTGCTCGCGGCTGCCGTGGGCGAGGAACTCGACCGGCAGGCCGACCTCGTTCAGGGCGGTGTCCACGCCGGCCGCGCGCATCTCCTGCCGGATCCGCGAGCCGACGCCGCCGGCCCGCACCCCGTCCTCGAGGCACACGACGATCCGGTGGCGGGCGGCCGTGTCGATCACGGACCGGGCCACGGGCAGGACCCACCGCGGGTCGATCACCGTGGCGCTGATGCCGTGCCGCTCGAGCCGTTCGGCGACGTCGAGGCCGAGCTCGGCCATCGCGCCCACCGCCACGATCAGCACGTCCCGCTCGGCGCCGTCGCGCCCGCCGGCCTCGCCCCGCCGGGCGAGCACGTCCGTGCCGTCCGACAGCCGCTCCAGGGCGCGCACCGGCTCGCCGACCGAGCCCTTCGCGAACCGCACCACGGTGGGCGCGTCCTCGACGGCGACGGCCTCGCGCAGCTCCTCCCGGAGCGTGTCCGCGTCGCGGGGCGCGGCGATCCGCAGCCCCGGCACCGACTGCAGCAGGGCCAGATCCCACATGCCGTGGTGGCTCGGGCCGTCCGGCCCGGTGACGCCCGCGCGGTCCAGCACGAACGTCACGCCCGCACGGTGCAGGCCCACGTCCATGAGCACCTGGTCGTAGGCGCGGTTGAGGAAGGTCGCGTAGACGGCCACCACGGGGTGCAGACCGCCGAAGGCCATGCCGGCGGCCGAGGTGACCGCGTGCTGCTCGGCGATGCCGACGTCGAACACCCGGTCCGGATGGGCCAGCGCCATCGGGGCCAGGCCCACGGGGTTCTGCATGGCGGCGGTGATGGCCACGACGTCCGGCCGCTCATTCGCGATCGCGACCATCTCCTCGCCGAACACGGAGGTCCAGGACTGGGCCGTCGACGAGGTGATGGGCTCGCCCGTGGAGGGGTCGATCACGCCGATCGCGTGGAACTGGTCCGCCTCGTGCGCGACCGCCGGCGGATAGCCGTGCCCCTTCTCGGTCATCGCGTGGACGATCACGGGCCCGCCGTACGCCCGCGCGTCCTCCAGGGCCTCCTCCATGGCGGTGAGGTCGTGACCGTCCACCGGGCCGATGTACTTCATGCCCAGGTCCTCGAACAGGCCCTGCGGCGCCCAGAGGTCCTTGAGGCCCTTCTTCGCCGCGTGCAGCGGCCGGTACACCAGCTCCCCCGCGAGCCCGGCCTCCTGGAGGCGGCGCTTGAGGTAGTCGAGGGTCTGCTCATAGCGGTGGTGGGTGCGCACCTTGTCCAGCACCCCGCGGCGCAGTCCGCCCAGGTGCTCGGCGACACCGCCCACGGTGGGCGCGTACGAGCGGCCGTTGTCGTTGACGACGATCACCACGCGACGGTCCCGGCCGGCGGCGATGTTGTTGACGGCCTCCCAGGCCATGCCCCCCGTGAGAGCACCGTCGCCGATCACGGCCACCACGGTGCGGTCCCCCTGCCCGGTCTGCGCCCAGGCCCGCGCGATGCCGTCCGCCCAGGAGAGCGAGCTGGAGGCGTGCGAGGACTCCACCACGTCGTGCTCGGACTCGGTGCGGTCGCCGTAGCCGGACAGACCCCCCTCCTGGCGGAGCGTCGTGAAGTCCTGGCGTCCGGTGAGCAGCTTGTGCACGTACGACTGGTGACCCGTGTCGAAGATGACCGCGTCCTTCGGCGACTCGAAGACGCGGTGCACGGCCAGCGTCAGCTCGACGACGCCCAGGTTCGGTCCGAGGTGGCCGCCCGTCTTGGAGACGTGGGCGATCAGGTAGGCGCGGATCTCCGCCGCCAGCGCGGTCAACTGGTCCTCCGTGAGGGCCGACAGGTCCGCCGGGCGGGCGATCTGCGGCAGCAGCGGGGCGCCGGGGCTCGTGGGGGGCAGATGTTCCATGGTGCGACCAGCCTACTCCGCGGCTCCGCACCCGGGCGGGACGCGGGCGGCGGCCCGCGCGGGCGGGCCCCGTGGATCAGGCCTTCGCGGCGATCTGACGGAGCACGTACTGAGACATGCTTCGCTCTGCCTGGCGATAGTCGCACAGCTTCCGTCGGCTCTCAGGATCCCTGTCTCGATGGGACGCCCGACGATGCAACCGGACAAGACCAATTTCTCTTGGGTGATCGGCGGTACTGGGATCGTCTTCTCACCACGGTGATGTTCACGAGACGACGCAGCTGATCCCGTCACGACGGCGAGCGAGGTGAGCCCGTCCGTTCGGGCCTCGATTCCATCTGCGACCAGAGCCGCCGAGCCGATGTTCTCCATCGCAGCCTCAGCGCTGCCACCCCGGGTCGATTGGATCTTGGCCGGGCGATTCCACGCCCGCCGATCGACATCGACTTGATACCCGGGAGGGGTATAGCGTTGACTGGACCAGAACGAACAGGAGACTTCATGCGCAAGCACCTCATGACCACCGTCGCCGCAGGAGTGCTCGGAGGAGCGCTCGTGTTCACCGGCTGCAGCACCGGCGGCGGCCAGGACCAAGGGACCCCCTCGACGACCAGCCAGCACGAGGGCCACGGCAGCAGCTCTGACAGCGGCGGGATGGAGCATCCGATGGACGGCGGCCCCGCCCCCGAGGGCATCGAGACGGCTGCGTCGCCCACATACCCGGTCGGCACCGAGGTCACGCTCACCGCCGACCACATGGAGGGCATGGACGGTGCGAACGCGACGATCGCCGGCGCGTACGACACGTACACCTATGCGGTGGACTTCACGCCGTCCGCAGGCGGGGAGCCGGTCAAGGATCACAAGTGGGTCGTCCAGCAGGAGATCAAGGACGCCGGAGATGAACGTCTGGCCGACGGCACCGAGGTCACTCTCGAGGCCGAACACATGGAAGGCATGAAGGGCGCGAAGGCGACCATCGCCTCCTCCACCGAGGAGACCGTCTACATGGTCGATTACGAGTCCGACGGCATGACGATGACCAACCACAAGTGGGTCGTCGAGAGCGAGCTCAAGCCGGCCTCCTGAGCCGATCGCCGCGGGCGCGCTGAAGGTCCGCGGCGAAATACGACCCGATCGAAGGAAAGATCGGGGAATGACGAGGGGAAGCGAAGAGCATGACGGACCCGACCACGCATCACCATGACCACGCCGGCGTCGCGACCACCGAGTCCGGCCACCGTGACGACTCGCGCGCCGAGAACGAAGACCACACCATGGAACACGGTGACCACGCCGGGCACGGTCATCACGGCGGTGGTCACGCGGGCCACGGCGACCACGTCGGCCAGTTCCGGCGGCTGTTCTGGATCAACCTGATCATCGCCATCCCGGTGGTCGCGTTCTCCCCCATGTTCGCCATGCTCCTGGGCTACTCGGTCCCCAGCTGGGCGGGCTGGGTCGCCGCAGTCCTCGGCTCCGTCATGTACGCCTGGGGCGGCACCCCGTTCCTCACCGGTGCTGTCAGCGAGCTGAAAAGCCGCCAGCCGGGGATGATGCTGCTCATCGCGCTCGGCATCACCGTAGCGTTCCTCGCCTCCTGGGCCGCCACTGTCGGTCTCGTCCACCCCGAGCTCGAGTTCTGGTGGGAGTTGGCGCTGCTGATCGTCATCATGCTGCTGGGCCACTGGATCGAGATGCGCTCACTGGCCCAGACCACCTCGGCGTTGGACTCCCTCGCCGCGCTGCTCCCTGACGAGGCTGAGCGTATAGAGGGAGACGACGTCGTCAAGGTCGACCCGGCAGAGCTGCGCGTCGGCGACGTCGTCATCGTCCGGCCTGGCGGCAGCGTCCCCGCCGACGGCACCATCCTCGACGGCCGCGCCGACATGGACGAGTCCATGATCACCGGCGAATCACACCCCGTCGCCCGCGGCGAGGGCGAGAACGTCACCGCCGGCACCGTGGCCACCGACTCCGGCCTGCGCGTAGAGATCACCGCCACCGGCGACGACACGGCTCTGGCGGGCATCAACAGGCTCGTCGCCGAGGCGCAGGGCTCATCCTCCCGTGCCCAGCGCATCGCCGACCGGGCTGCGGCCCTGCTGTTCTGGTTCGCCCTCGGAGCTGCGCTGATCACCGCCGTCGTCTGGACGCTCTTCGGGCTCCCCGACGACGCGGTCGTTCGCACCATCACTGTCCTCGTCATCGCCTGCCCCCATGCGCTGGGTCTGGCGATCCCTCTGGTCGTGTCCATCGCCACCGAGCGCGCCGCCCGCGGCGGCGTCCTGATCAAGGACCGCCTCGCCCTGGAGTCCATGCGCCAGGTCGACGCGGTGCTCTTCGACAAGACCGGCACCCTGACCAAGGGCGAGCCCACCGTCACCGGCGTGGAGCCGACCGGCGGCCTGAATGCCGAACAGCTCCTCGCCCTGGCCGCCTCCGCCGAGGCCGACAGTGAGCACCCCCTCGCCCGGTCCATCGTCACCGCCGCCAAGGAGAAGGGCCTCGCCGTCGAACCGGCCAGCGGGTTCACCTCCTCCCCGGCGGTCGGCGTCACCGCGACGGTGGCCGACCATGAGATCCGCGTCGGCGGACCCCGTCTGCTCGAGGAGACCGGCCAGGACGAGATCGGTGTCGCCGACGAATGGCGGGCAGAGGGTGCGATCATCCTGCACGTCCTCCGCGACGGCAAGGTCATCGGCGGTCTCAAGCTCGCCGACGAGGTTCGCCCAGAGTCCCGCGACGCCGTCGATGCGCTCCATCAGCGCGGCGTCGAGGTCGTCATGATCACCGGCGACGCGGAAGCCGTGGCGAACGAGGTGGGAAGAGAGCTCGGCATCGACCGGGTCTTCGCCGGCGTCCGCCCCGAGGACAAATCCGCCAAGGTCGACCAGCTGCAGAAGGAGGGCAAGAAGGTCGCCATGGTCGGCGACGGCGTCAACGACGCCCCTGCCCTGGCCCAGGCCGACGTCGGCATCGCCATCGGGGCCGGCACCGACGTCGCCATCGCCTCTGCAGGTGTCATCCTCGCCAGCTCCGACCCGCGTAGCGTCCTCTCGGTCATCCAGCTCTCCCGTGCCGCATACCGTAAAATGAGGCAAAACCTGTGGTGGGCCGCAGGGTACAACTTGCTCTCTGTGCCGCTCGCGGCTGGCGTGCTCGCACCCGTCGGCTTCGTCATGCCGATGTCAGTAGGCGCGATCCTGATGTCGATCTCCACCGTCGTCGTCGCGCTCAACGCCCAGCTGCTGCGTCGCATCGACCTCGCCCCAGATGCCAGCACCCGCTCCGTCCTGGAGCACCAGAAGTGAAGGACGCACTCGTGACCACTGAAACTGCAGCCGATGAGACCGGTGCCGACACCGGAGCCCATCGGCACGGCTACATCAGTGACAAGGACCGTTACCGCAACCGCATGAAGCGCATCGAAGGCCAAGCCCGCGGCATCACGAAGATGATCGACGACGAAAAGTACTGCATCGACATCCTCACCCAGGTCTCGGCCCTCACCCGCGCCCTGCAGGGAGTGGCGACCGGTCTGCTCGATGACCACCTCAAGCACTGCGTGCTCGACGCCGCCAAGAAAGGCGATGAAGACGCGGCCATCGCCAAGATCCAGGAGGCCACCGACGCCATCAATCGCCTCGTGCGCTCCTGACACCATCCGATTTCGTCAACACAGGGTGCCTCGGACCGGTGGGCCCCAGATCAGGACAAGGCTCTTGATGTCTCCGGGCAGGCGTGCTTTGCACGTCGTCGCGCCCTTGGCACCGGCGAACTCGGGATGCCTTCTGTCTAACCTGACGACATGAACACGTTCACCTGAGAAAAGAGTTGGGCATGCCACTTGCCATTGTTGCTCCGATCCAGTCCTCCAGGAGCCGCCTGAGGATCTGCGCGGCCTTGACCGGTCTGGCGACCAGCGCCGTCCTCCTGCTCAGCGGCTGTGCTGATGCGGGACCGTCCGCTGATGCAGGATCCGATCACTCACTGGTGGTCGAGCACAATCTAGACGGATTGAATGCTCGCGAGATCATCAAGCGCCTCGACTCAACGAAGGTGACAGATCGCTCGTCTGAATTCATCGCGTCGATTGAACCGGACCAGCTTGTACTGACCGACGACCAGAACAATCAGACCACCCTGCCGATGCCAGAAGACGAATTCTACGTCTCTATCGCCCCGTATCGCAGCCAGACTCACGAATGCTACTTCCACAGCCTCACGACCTGCACCGGCGAACTCGCCAATACTGACGTCCACGTCACCGTGGTCGAGGCGACGTCCGGGGAGACCCTCCTCGATGAAACGCTGACGACGTACGACAACGGATTCGTCGGGGTCTGGCTGCCGCGTGGAATTGACGCTACTCTCACTGTCTCAGCTGAAGGCCGCACCGCGAAAAAGGCCATCTCGACCCGCCCCGACGACCCCACCTGCTTGACCGGTCTTCAGCTGGTTTAAGGCCCAGGTCTCATGCTCCTCTGCAGCGCCGACAGATCAGGCGTCGAGACGTCCCATCCTTGGACTCCCACAGGGTCTCGGCGTCCCGATGTGAGGATTCGCCCGAGAGCCGGCTTCAGAGTCATCGCAGGGCATCACCAGACCGGGCTGAAGCCTCGTCGACCA
Source organism: Micrococcus sp. PSi08 (assembly GCF_054960655.1). NCBI lineage: Bacteria > Bacillati > Actinomycetota > Actinomycetes > Micrococcales > Micrococcaceae > Micrococcus > Micrococcus sp. PSi08. The sequence goes on from NZ_JBHNYP010000001.1 coordinate 167,020, forward strand.
ATATCAACCAGTGCCAACTGAAGAGCACTACATCGCTCACTCTGTTTCACGATGTGCATTTCGGGGGATCCTCTCTGTCCAGGTCCTCACGCTCATACCTGCCGGTGCTGAGCCTCGCCGAGCTTCTCGAGCACTTGACCTGGATCGTCGATCAGTTCGAACACGCCACTCGGGCGTGTCCGACAATGCCGTCGACCACGCGAGCACAGCATTCAGGACCACGGCAGCCCAGTACACGATCGCGTACTCGTCGTACCTGCTCGCCAGGCCCGGCCATTGCTTCAGGTGCGCGTCCTGGCGCTCGATCACGTTCCGGCCCGTGTAAGCCTCCGAGTCCAGGCCCACGGGTCGGCCGCCGGCCGAGCCGCGGCGTCTGCGGTGGCCCTGCTGGTCAGCCGGTTGGGGAGGACGGCCTTGATGCCACCGGCGCGCAGATGGGTGCCGATCGCCCGCGATGAGTACGCCTTCTCGCCCAGCACCGTCGACCAGCTGATGGGTCTTCGTGCTCAGCCCGCTCCGTGAGCGCCCGAGGCCGTGATCGGCGGGCTCTTCACGCGGATTCCTTGTCGTTCGATCCAGCCCCTCTGAGCCGGGTGGTGTTCCTCGCGTGCTGATGGGCGCGGGCGATCGTGGAGTCGACCGAGACCGACCAATCGATCAGGATTTCGGCATCCGCTGCAGGTGGTCCGTGTTGCCAGCACCGTGTCCCAGGTGCCCTCTTCGGCCATGCGGCCGTGCCAGGTCCACACTACTCAGCCAGGGCCCGGAGACCTCGGGCAGGTCCCGCCACGGGATCGAAGCACCTGTCCCGGTGGATGATGGCTTCGACCCTCGTGCGGTCATCGGCGAACGGCCGGCCCTGCCGGCCCGTGCAGGCGGGGAGCATCTGGAACCGGGACGTGTCTTCGAGGGCGCCAGCCGACCCTGGATTCATTGTCAGACACGCCCTAGGTGTTGTGGGTCATGAGGTTCTTGACATGGGTACCGGGCTGAGATGAGACGAGTGGGCCTCTCCCGCAGGATGGAAGTTCCTACACCACCGACCTGCCCGAGA